>JAGVKR010000715.1 GCA_020050375.1 Planctomycetales bacterium | reverse complement strand
CTGGTAAACGTTGATCCGAAAGTCGGGGCACGTGCTGACGAGGCAATAAGCGTCGGTCGGCGTGAAACCGTGGTCGGTGACAAGCCAGTCGATCAGGTTGATCGTCGCCGTCTCGACGGCCACTTCCATTGGACGCGAAGCGAAGACCGACACGATCGATTCCGGTTTCTCGATCCGCATCCACGGAATCCGCTTCCCCTTGATCAGCTCGAGCTTCACACGGATGGTCGCTTTCGTCTCGGCCGCCGTCCCGGTGAACTCGGTGTCCCCCTGGCTGGCGTGGACGTCGCCGAGATAAAACAGCGCCCCGGCGTGATGCACGGGGAGCATGATCCGGTTCCCCGGTGCGACGTCGCGGATATCGAGATTCCCTCCCCATTCTCCCTGGCCGTCGAGGCTGGTCGTCACTTCGCGATCGGGAGCGACTCCCAGCGTGCCGATGAAGGGGGTGATCGGCCATTGGAGCTTGTCGTTGAATCGGAGCGTCCCGTCGCGCGTCGTGCCGCTCGGGCCGGGAGTGTGCTTGAAAATCTTCGTCGTGTATTCCTGCGACAGCTCGGGCCAGCGGGTCGAATCGCCGAGCGGGCCACGGCGGGGACCGATCGCAATCCACGAATAGTCGTCGACGACAATCTCTTCGATCGAGACGACCAGCACGTCGCCGCGCTCCGCCCCTTCGAGGAAGACCGGCCCACCGATCGGGTTGGCCAGGGCCGGGACGCGATCAAAGCCGGGCCGCTTGCCCGGGATCGCCTTGTCGGCTTCGGACTTGAAGTAGCCGGTGCTGGCGTCGTACGTCTCGATCTCGAATGCCTCCCCCGGCTTTACCCGGAGCAACGGCTCGTCGCGCCAGTCGAAGGCATATTTGCGGGCCAGGTCGCGTGGAATACGTTGCATGGAGAGGATCTCGCCGGGGGGCAAACGTCGAATTGGTGACACAGTTTGGTGACACAGTGCTCGCCATGATAGAATGCTGCCGCCCGGTTTTGCAGCGAACCTTCGCGGCAAATCCGTCCGTGGCTGCATCCGTTGATTGGTGGTATGCCTCGTGCAATCCCGATAGACGGGGGTGCCACGGCCAGCGACCAACGGGAGTCGGCCGTGCGTGCGTTACTGGACGTCGTGCGTTGACTTACCGTTCGCAGGGCCGACTGACTATCGGTCGCTGGCCGTGGCGCCCTCAGAGATCGTTAACAGCGCTGCCTGCACACATGTCGTCAGCCCTCCTGAAGATAATCGTCGTCGCCGATCAGAAGATCGTGCGCGTCCGCGAGGCGTGGCGCGACTTCGAGCGATCGCTGCGTGCGCTGCCGAGGGTGGAGCTTGTCGCGATCGACGACGGCTCGTCGCTCGATTTCAGCTCGTTGTCGGCCGATCTGGTTGTCGTCCTCGGTGGAGACGGGGCGATCCTGCGGGCCTGTCGGCAGATGGGATCGCGACAACTGCCGATCCTGGGGGTCAATCTGGGTCGGCTCGGATTTCTCGCTGATCTCTCCCCGCAGGAATTCTTTCAGCATTTTCCGCAGATCCAGATGCGGGAATACCACGTCGTCCAGCATCTGATGTTCGAGTGCCTGTTGACGCGCGGCGACGGAAAATCCGAAATGTTTCTCGGCCTCAATGAAGTCGTCGTCTCGGCGGGAGGGGCACTAAGGATGATCGACATCCGGCTGGCGATCAACGGCGAGCCGGTGACGACCTACAGCGGCGACGGGCTGATCCTGAGCACGCCGGTCGGATCGACGGCCCACAGTCTCTCAGCGGGGGGGCCGATCCTCAGGCAGGACTTGCAGGCCTTTGTGATCACACCGATCTGCCCGCACGCACTCACCAATCGGCCCCTGGTCGACAGCGCCGATTGCGTCTACACGCTGACGGCCCCCGAAGCTCCCGAGGGAACGACGCTCGTCATCGACGGCCAAATTCGGCTTCCGCTCCAACCCGCCGATCGCATCAACGTCCGCAAAGCGCCGGTCTCTTTTCAGATGGCGAAGGTCCCGCAGAGCAGCTACTACGCGACATTGCACCGCAAGCTCGGCTGGGGGGGTCAGACGCAGTCGCGAGCGACATGAAGCCCTCCGCGCATCGTAACCCGAAGCGTTTGCGAGGCATGCAAAGCATTATCTCGCGCGCCCAACACCGCCGGAATAACACCAGCCCCAAGCGCCAGCGCGGAAGAAGGTCGTGCATCGCGTTGCCGCCGCGCTGCACCGGAAGTATCATCGGGCCGTCTCACTCTCATCGTTCAATCGCCGATTCGTCCGTCGTGACATGACCCACAGGGAGCCGACATGCGCCATTCTGGATTTCACCTGACGGCCGGCACGATCTGTCGCGACTCCGCCACCCGATTGTGGTTGGCAGCGAGCTTCTTCTTGACGGCATTCGGGAATCACCCGACTATCGCGGCCGACCAGACAAAACCCGAGAAAGGACCACGCGTGACCAAAGCAGCTTTTGGCAAGACCGCGGACGGCCTCGAAACCAGCCTCTTCACCTGCACGAATTCCAAAGGGGCGTCAATGCAGGTCACAGACTACGGCGCCCGGCTCGTCGCGCTCCACGTCCCCGATCGGGCCGGCAAGCTGGCCAATGTGACGCTCGGGTTCGACACGCTTGAAAAGTATGTCGATCACACGGCGTATATGGGGTGCACGACGGGCCGTTTCGCCAATCGGATCGCCAACGGACGGTTCTCGATCGACGGCAAAGAGTACAAACTGGCGGCGAACATCTCCCCGAACCACCTGCATGGAGGGGTGAAGGGCTTTGATCGGCACGTCTGGAAGGCTGCCGAAGTGCGACAGCCGCACGCGGTGGGAGTGAACTTCAAGTTTCTCAGCAAGGACGGTGACGAAGGGTATCCGGGCAATCTCGATACCTCGGTGACGATTCTCCTCACCGACGACAACGAACTGAAGATCGACTACCTCGCCACGACCGACAAGCCGACGATTCTCAATCTCACCAACCACGCCTACTTCAACTTGAGCGGTGCGGGTGCGGGAGACATCCTGCCGCACAAGCTGACGTTGAATTCCGACTACTATCTGGCTGTCGACGCCGGCGTCATCCCCACCGGCAAGCTGACACCCGTCAAAGGGACGTTCATGGATTTCACCGGGCCGCACACGATCGGGGAACGAATCGCCGAAACGAAATTCGGCTCACTCCCGCTCGGTTACGACCATTGCTTCGTGCTGCGCGGCGCCAAAGGCGCGCTGGTGCAGGCGGCCCGCGTGGAAGATCCGCAGAGCGGACGCGTGATGGACGTTCTTACGACCGAACCCGCCGTGCAGTTGTATACGAGCAACTACCTCGACGGCGGCCCGAAAAACGGCGGCTTCAAGCAGCACTCAGCGTTCTGTCTCGAAACGCAGCACTACCCCGATTCGCCGAATCACGCCGAGTTTCCGTCCGCCGTCCTTCGCCTTGGCGAAAAATTCCAGTCGACGACCGTCTACAAGTTCAGCGCGAAATGACCGGTCATCCGCTCGATCCGCGGCATCTGTCGTATCCGCAATTCCGTTCTATCACCCAAGAATCGACGCCCGAGCTGTGTCCAGGCGATCCACGATCCGCGGGGACAGTCGATTCTCGATCATGGCGAGGAATTACGGATACGAACGGATACCGCTGATGAGACGGATAGGGCCGTCACCGCATCGCGTTCTGGCAGTTGCACGAGGGCTTGGCGACCGCCGGGCTTTGGCCCGTCCGGTACTTTTCGAGCACCAGGTTCCAGTCTTCCGCCGAGAGCGACTTGCTGGTCCGGTAGATCTGCCACTTCTGCTGCTTGTCGATCACCGAAACGCGCGGCAGCGGCGGGGAGCCGAACAGCTTGTGCACTTTCTCCCCTTCCGGCGTCGAAGCGTCGATGACGGCGACGACGTAATCGCCCAGCAGTTCGCGGCGATGGGCGGCACGGCGGAGCGCATCGATTTCGACGTGCGATTCGTCTGAGTCGGTTCCGGGATTGATGATCACCAGAACAGGCCGGTGCGATTCTTTGCCGGCAAGGTACGCCTGCTTGTAATCGGCGTAGACGGCTGCGTCATCGGCGGGGCCGCTGAAAGCGGCCCACAGAGCGAGAATTCCGAACGAGTTCAGCATGGCCAAAGACTCCTTTCGCGAGTGGGGGGCGCCCCAAAGGTCGAAACATGGACAGACTCCTTCTGCGCACGCCTTTGCCGCACCCACACACCAGCGTCAGGCCCCAGCCATGAACGCAGGGCAAACTTTGGCAAGTCAAACCTTCCCTGTCAAGCAACCTCGTCTTGTGGGACTGGCCGGAATCGACGTATCATCCCGCCGCGCGGCTTGGAATAACACATCGACACCCCCCACCCCAACCCTCCCCGCGAACGGGGAGGGAGCCGCTTCCCCCCGTTCGCGGGGGGACTGAGGGGGGGACGTCTGAAATTTGACCGCGCGAAACAGAGCCCGCCGCCATGCCGTTGCGAGGTCCCGTTTCACAACTGAAATCGCTCGCGCCGCGGCGAATCTGCATCATCAAGCCCAGCGCCCTGGGAGACGTGGTGCAATCGTTGCCGCTCGTGCCCGCCTTGCGCCGTCGATACCCCGACGCGGCGATCCATTGGGTGATCAATCGCGATTTCGCCCCGCTGCTCGAAGATCACCCCGATCTTGCGGAAGTCATTCCGTTCGATCGACGCGGGTCGTGGAGAAATTTTGTCCGTTTGCTTCGTGACCTGCGCCGTCGTGACTTCGATCTGGTTTTCGACCTTCAGGGGCTGGCTCGATCCGCCTTGATGACGCTCGCCACTGGCGCTCGGTGTCGGATCGGAATGCAGACCGCCCGCGAGGGGTCGAGCTGGGCCTGTCATGGCACGCTTCCCGATACCGGCTGGCAGATTCCCGCCCATCGGCGGGTTGCGAACGTCATTGCGGCCCTTGAAGTCGAGCCCTCGCCAACCGAATCGGGATTGCACATCCCACCGGCGGCTCGAACCTGGGCCCAATCGCGACTGCAAGCCCTTCCGCGGCCGATCCTGGCGATCCACGCCGGGGCCGGATGGGAGACAAAACGCTGGCCGGCCGAGAAGTTTGCTGAGATCGCCCGCCGCTTCGGCGGATCGATCGTGACGGTCGGCAGCCGCGGCGAAGCACCCCTCGCGGCGCCGATCATCGCGGCCGTGAGCAGCGCTGGAAATCACGCGGCCCTCGATCTGGCCGGTTTGACGAGCCTTCCGCAGTTGGCGGCCGTGCTGGAGCAGGTCGATCTCGTGCTCTCCAACGACTCGGGCCCCATGCATCTCGCGGCAGCCGCGGGAACTCCTGTCGTCGGCGTGTTCACCTGCACCAGCCCGATTCTTTCCGGCCCGGCCGGGATGCAGCATCAACTGATTGCCACAAGCGTCCCCTGTGCCGCGAGCTACTGCAAACACTGCCCGCAGCAAGGCCCCCTGCACCTGGCTTGTCTGGAAGAGCTGTCGGTTGACCGGGTCTGGCAGGCGGTTCAACGCGTCTGCGGACAAGTTTCGCCCGTGCGCCACTCGGCGTGAGCGGAGCGTCAGTATTCACGTCCGCCAATTGAAAGAAGACAAACCAGTGGAGACGCGAATCACACGTAAGCAAGGGTGAGAATGCCGAGCAGGAAATTCTGCTCGATGCAGACTCTTCTTTTCGTGTCGTTCGTATATTTCGTGGTTGAATCGTGTCTTGTTTGCTGTTGATCGAAGCGCAGCCTCGCTTGGAATCCTGTGAATTCACAAACTCTTCAGATACTCGACGAGGTCCGCCAGTCTTTCTGGTGAGAGATCGGCCGCGTCGCCGTGTAATCCCGTTGGATTGTAACGCGTGAAGATCTCGGAAAGCGTTTCGGCCCGGCCGTCGTGCAGGTAAGGCGCCGTCTCCACGACGCGAACGAGCGATGGTGTGTCGTAGTCAGCGACCTCCGTCGATCCGGTCCCCACGTCGTGCCGCATTCGATCGGTGAGTTTGGTTCCGCTGTGGCAGTCGCTGCACCGGGCTACGCCTCGAAATAGCGCCAGGCCCCGCTGAACGGCAGCCGATTTTGGCTCGACGCGTGGCGGCAGTGCCGCCGGGTAATCGAGCTGAGCGAGATACGCTTCCATCGCCCCGCGCTCTTCTTCCGTTGGCTCGTGTTGAAACAAATGTCGCAACGTGCCGGTGAATCGTTCGCGCAAATCCGGACTCGTGCCCGTCCAGCCATACGGAGCGGTGCCGGACGTGCCGAGCAGCGTCTTGGTGTTGTGAAAATTGTTGAATCCGTCGGCAGGCAGGTCCCAGTTGAGACCGTCGCTCTGCCCGTCGGGATGACAGCTCGCGCAACTGAACTGGCCGCTGAACGCGAGCTTACCACTCTGAAACAACTTTTCCCCGCTTCGAATTTTTTCGTTGCGAAGTGATACGTCGGTCGGAGGGAGCGCGATCGTTCGCGTGACCGAGTTCAATTCGGAGTCAATGATCGAGATCGAATCATCGAGCCGGTTGACGACGCCGACGAACCGGCTGTCAGTTGAAACGGCGATCCCCCGTGGAGAAGCGCCGACGGCGATCCGCGCCCGAACATACTTCCGTGTCAGCCGCAGATCGTCCGAACGGTATTGCCCATTCGCATTGCCAGCGTCTGCCGCTCTGGCCTCTGTCTTCCGCCGCTCTGTTCCCCCCAACTCGTCTGCTGCCCGAACCAGCGCCGCGAGATCGATCACCGAAACAACGTCGGCCCCGGCGTGCGCAACGTAGGCCCGCTTGCCGTCCGGTGCGATCGCAATCCCTTCCGGATTGGCGAACCCCTGCGTTCGCTGATCGAGCGGCAGCGTGATGACCGGTCGCGAATCATCCAGCGGGACGAAACTGACGGCGTTCGTGAAGACCCACCCCTGCTCGATCTGCGTCGCGGGGAGATCGGACTTGGGAACCAGATGCACCGCCAGCGCGAACGTGCCTTGCGGGTCGACGGCGATGCCGCGCAGATTGCTGCTGCCAGGAATCATCCGTTGCGAAACAGCGCCGGTTGTCAGATCGACAAAACAGACCGGGCGATCGGCCCTCCCCGGCGGATCGCAGGCGACGAGCAACTGCCTGCCTTTCGGAGTGAATGCCAGAGCCTGCGGGTTCGTCGCAACCGCGATCCGACGCGGCGGCTCAGCTTTCGTTTTCGCGTCCGGGTTCTCTTTCGCAACACGGGAGAAGACGGCGACGAAGGGCTGCCAGGGATCGATCACCGCGAACGCTTGTGCCGCGTTGGATTCCGCAATGAAGGTCCGATGGCCGATGTTTGCAAACGGCTCCGGCCTTCGCAAAGACGTCTCACCGGAGCTCGGATCGACGACGGCCAAACGGCCGTCTCCCGTATCGACAACGACGAGCGCTCTCTTTTCTGTCCGTTCGTCCTGCGGAAGGTCGTCCGCCTCTTCGCAGCCGTCGTTCTCCGGGTCCGCACCGAAGCAGCAAGTAATTGTGGTTCGAAATTCCAGCATGGGCCCGGGGCCGCCTACCTGATGCCACCACGAAATCTGTTCGCCATCGAACGACGGGGTCCATCCCTGCTCAGTCCCGGCGGCCGCGTACCACTTCGCGACAGCCGATACGCGGGGTGAACGGTTTGCAAAGATCAGGATCGGGTAATACACAGCGGAGAGCAACCCGCCGTTCGCGATACTTCTTGCGTGGACCCAGCATGCCGGTCCAAACGATAGTGGATATGCGACCGCTGTCGACACGGCGACGAATGCCCAGAACCTGGCATCGGGCTTCCTGTGACAATTGACGGCTCGCGCAACATACCGGGCGAGAAACGCGCTGCCAACTACCGCCGCGGCCGCTATGAGCAGATTGTCGTTCATTCCCCGATGTTACCCAAGCCGGTGCATCACAGGCAATCGCGCCCTGCGTCTGCTCGTGGTCTGGAAATGCCGGAATCGGCTGACTCTCGCCGAGCAATCGCGTTAGAATCAAAGCTCTGCCGTCACGTCTCGATCGACCAAACCTCATGGAGTCCCCTGTTGCCGCTTGCCCCCATCCGTTTCATTCGCAATCTCGGACGGACCCGCGAGATCGTGACCGTGCTTTTGAACCACGGATTCGGCGACGTCGTCGAGCGTCTGCGGCTGATGGGCTATCTCCGCTGGTGGCGGCGGGTGATCCTGCGGCGTCCCGAGCCGACGCCGACGCTCACAGTCGCCCAGCGCATCCGCCTGGCGCTGGAAGAGCTGGGTCCGACGTTCGTCAAGTTCGGGCAGGTGATGAGCACCCGCCCCGACCTGTTGCCGGCGGCGCTGATTGTCGAGCTCGAAAAACTTCAGGAGCATGTCCCTCCCTTCAGCGGACAGGAGGCTCGGCGGATCCTCGAACTGGAGATTGGCGCACCGGTTGAAACGCTGTTCAGCCGATTCGATCCACAGCCGCTCGCCGCCGGCTCGCTCGGTCAGGTCCATCGCGCCTGGTTGCGTGACGGGACAACACTCGCTGTCAAAATCCGCCGACCGAACGTCGTCAGCGACGTCGAGCGTGATCTGTCGCTGATGGGCGAACTGGCCGTGATGATCGAGCGGCACGTTCCCGAAGCTGAAGTTTTCGATCCGGTGGGGCTCGTTGCTCAGTTTGCGCGAACGATTCGCCGCGAAGTGAATTTCAATCGCGAAGCGCGCACGATGGACGAGTTCCGCCGACTCTTTCGCCACGACGCGACCTTGGATATCCCCACCGTTTGCTGGGATCTGACGACCGAGGCGGTCGTCACCATGCGTTTCATCGATGGTCTTAAGGTCAACGATCGCACGGAGCTGGTTGCGGCCGGTCTCGATCCGAGCGAAGTCGCTGCCAACGGCGCGCGGATCTTCATGAAGATGGCGTTCGAGCACGGGTTGTTTCACGGCGACCCGCATCCGGGCAACATGCGAATTCTTCGCAATGGGGTCGTCGGCCTGATCGACTTCGGCATGGTCGGCCGGCTCGAAGACGACAAGCGCGAGCAACTCCTCGACCTGTTTGCCGGGGTGACGCGCGGCGACGTCCGCGGTTGCGTCGATCAGGTGCTATTGATCGGCAAACCGTTTCGGCCCATCGACCGCCCGCTGCTTCAGAGCGACGTGCGGGACCTGATCGACGGCTTTTATGGCCTGCCGCTGGAAAGCATCAACGTCGGAAAGTTGCTGTCGGAGTTCGTGAACATCCTTTCCAGCCACAGCATTCGCTACCCGGCCGATTTGATGCTGCTGATCCGGGCGATCATCACGCTCGAAGGAGTGGGGCGCGAGCTCGACCCCGAGTTCAATCTGGCTTCACACCTCGCTCCGCTTGTCGAACATCTGGTGCGCGAGCGATATAACCCGCAGCGGATGGCGGCGCGGGCCATCACCGACGCGAAGATGCTGCTTGGCGTTCTGCACGATCTGCCGGTCAACGTCGGTCAGACGCTCGCCAAGCTCAGCAAAGACGACCTGCGGATTCACCTCGAGCACCGGCATCTCGAGCATCTGATCACCGAGGTCGATCGTTCGAGCAACCGGATTGTCATCGGCTTGGTGATGTCGGCGCTGATCGTCGCGTCGGCGCTGGTCATTCGCACCACCGGAAATGCCGCCTGGTGGATCAGCGTTCCCACGTTCGTCTTATCGAGCTTCCTGGGGATCTGGCTGATCTACGGCGTCTTCCGCAGCGGTCGACTGTAATCGGTGGTCGACGCAAATCTCCGCACGTTCGCTGCGTGGCATTGGAAATGTGCGGCCATCGCAATCACAAGCACCCTGGCTGCAGAGCAGCCAGGGTGCTGGATCAAATCCCGCTCGGATCAATTTTTCAACTTAAAAATACATTTGACGCGGATAACGACGCCCCGAGCGGGCAAACTCCTTTTTCCTTCGAATGCTACAGGAGAACAATCTTTCGATGTTTATAATAAAGTCCGGCGCACAGTCAAGTGGCGCGTTTGGGGCAATTCCCATCAGGCCTTCCCTCAAACTCCACAACCGGCCAGCGAGGCAACATCGACCGGGTGTTTGTCTGGATGCAAGTCGTCGACCCGGCACTCGGCCCGAACGATTCGGCACTGCCTCGGCGCGGCGATCCCCAACTGAACCCGGTTGCCGTTGACTGCGACAACCATCAATTCGATCCCCTCGCCGATGACGATCTTCTCACCCGGCTTTCGGCTCAGAACAAGCATGACGATCCTCCTTGAAACGCGAGATGTGGAACTGGGTCGTTCCTTCCGACACTCCGTTATCCGCATAAACGTAAGTTGTGACAGAAATAATCGGGCCAATCCGATTTATTTCGACGACAGTTGTCGCAAGCATCAATCAGGTAATGATTTAAGATTCACATGAAAATCTATAAATAATTCGCATCTGAGTCAGGACCGTCGCAGGTTCGATGTAGCATCCTGCTACAGTGTGCGGTCTTGGGACCTCATACAAACTGGATTCACTTGCTCTTCGAAGAGCCATCCAGCCGACCGTAACGACGCAACTCGGGCCACAGCACGGCCACCGTCGCAACGACGATCAACGTCCCGATTCCACCGCTGACCACCGACACGGTCGGCCCATAGGCACGGTCGGCGTCGCGATCGAAGAGGTGCGCCACGTAGCCCGACTCAGCCTCCCCCAGCTCGTTCGATATCCCGATGAACATGCTGTTGACCGCCGAGACCCGGCCGCGCATCTCGTCAGGAGTCAGCATCTGCACGAGCGTATGGCGGATGACGACGCTGATCATGTCGAGCAGCCCCATCACAAACAGCATAAACAACGAAAGCGACAGGCTCCGCGACAGGCCGAACACGATCGTCGCCGCTCCGAATCCCACCACCGACCAGAGCAAAGCCCGGCCGGCGCGCTCCATGGGCGGCCGGTGCGCCAGCAGAAACGACATGCAAACGGCTCCGATCCCCGGCGCCGATCGCATCCACCCCTGCCGGAAGGGGTCGATAAAAAGAATGTCCTTCGCATACACGGGGATGAGCGCGGTGGCACCACCGAGGAGCACAGCGAACATGTCGAGTGTGATCGCCCCCAGGATGACCTTCGTCCGCCATACAAACCCAAGCCCTGCCCCCAGCGACCGGAGCGACACCGGTTCAGTCGACGGCGTGTAGGGCCGACTCCGAATCATCAGCAGGAACAGGGCATACAGAGTCGCCAGCATCGCATTCAGCAAATAGACGATCGTCGCGTTCCGGAGCCAACCGATCAGAATGCCCCCGAGCGCCGGACCGGTGACCATCGCCAGTTGAAACCCGCCGCTGTTCCACGTGACGGCGTTGCCGAAATGAGAACGGGAGACAATCTGCGGCAGGAAGGCCGACCTGGCCGGCTGCAGGAAGGCCCGCGCCGTCCCGATCAGAAATAGAAACACGTAAGACAATCGATAATCGCCTCCATACGCCGAATTCGCCGCGAGCCCCAGCGAGCTCGCCGCCGCAAGCCCGAGCCCGAGCATCAGGATTCGTCGACGATCGAACCGATCGACCACATGACCAGCGGGCAGAAACAGCATGACCACGGGAATGACCTGCACCAACCCGACCCAGGCCAGCGCCAGGTTCGACCGGGTTCGTTCGTAGATTTCCCAACTGATCGCGAACGTCTGCATCTGAATCCCGAGCAGCGACAGCATGTTGCCCGCCAGAAACCAGCGGAAGTTGCGGTCGCGGAGCGCCACATAGGGATCGTGGCCGTCGAGCGTTTCGATCGGCAATCCGTCGGGATTCTCCTGATCCAGATCAGACATCAGTCCGTTTTCAAGATTGCAGAGGGCCAGGTCGCCGCGGTCATGGCGTCGTCACTCTCCTGCTCCCGTTCCCGAAGAGGGACAGGCAGGTCGGGTGGCCTCGAATCATAGTCAGACAATTACTTCGCGGAAACCGACCGAGCTTCGTGTCGCGGGGATTGAACCATGTTCGATCGGGACGTAGAACTCCTTTGCGGGCAATGGTTGCTGAAATCGGTCCCGATCCTGCAACAAGGAACATCGAGTGATCCCGAAGTTGCCGTCAGGACTGGATCCCGATCGACCCGGCCCGAACGATTCATCGACCGTGGATCCCCCCCACACACTGTCGGCCAACGAGATCCTCGAACGGCTTGATGTCGCACTCGATCAGGGGCTCGATGAGACGGCTGTTGCCGAACGACGGACGCGATTCGGATTCAACGAGCTGCAGGCGGCTCCCTCCACTCCGTGGTGGCTAAAGTTCCTGGCCCAGTTCCGGGAGCTGGTCGTGGGGATTCTCATTGCCGCCGCAGTGATCTCCGGTCTCTCGGGAGACTGGACCGACACGTTCGTGATCCTGGCGATTGTCCTGCTCAACGCGATCATCGGTTTCCTTCAGGAGGACAAAGCCGAACGAGCGCTCGCAGCCCTCCAGCGGCTCTCTTCGCCGATGGCCAAGGTCATCCGTGGCGGCGCACTGCAAACCGTTCCGGCGCGAGATCTTGTTCCCGGCGATCGGATCGAGCTAGAAGCGGGCGACAATATCCCTTCGGACGCGCGGCTGATCGAAGCGTATGGCGTCCGTATCCAGGAAGCCGCGCTCACCGGCGAATCGGTTCCGGTCGAGAAGCGAAGCGACGCCGTTCTCCCGCCCAATACGTCGCTCGGCGATCGGCTGAACATGGTGTATATGAGCACGATCTTGACGGCAGGAAAGGCCCGCGCGGTCGTCACGGCGACCGGCATGGAAACCGAGCTGGGGCGGATCGCCGGTCTGTTGCAGCACGAGGCGCACGAGTCGACGCCGCTGCAGCGGCGCCTCGCCGAGCTTGGACGAATCCTTGTGTTTGTCTGCCTGGCGATCGTGGCGGTGATCTTCGCCCTCGAGCTGTATCGCGGGCGGAGCGCCGGCGACGTCTTTGTGCGGGCCATCAGTCTGGCTGTTGCCGCCGTCCCCGAAGGGCTCCCCACCGTCGTCACGCTGGCCTTGGCCCTGGGCCTCCAGCGAATGGTCGCCCGCAACGTGCTGATTCGCCGCTTGCCCAGCGTCGAAACACTGGGCTCGGTGACGGTGATCTGCTCCGACAAAACCGGCACATTAACCCGCAATGAGATGACAGTCCGCGTCATTTACGCCGGTGGCCAATGGTATCGCGTCACTGGAACCGGCTACGCTCCCGAGGGCCAATTCGTCACCGGGTTGCCTGGCGGTGAGCATGCCGAGGCAGAGAAGACGATCGATCCTCACACGACGCCCGACCTGCACCGAGCGCTGTCAATCGGTCTCTACTGCAACAGTGCCCGCGTCACTCGGAAGGAGGAAGGAGAAGAGGCCTGGCAAGTGATTGGCGACCCGACCGAAGGGGCGCTCGTGGTCGCCGCGATGAAGGCCCGGCTCGAGCCTGCCGGCGAGCGGCCGTTCTTCGAGTTGCCATTCGATTCTGACCGCAAGGCGATGTCGATGGCCTACCGTTCCACGCAGGGCGGCGCCGAGATGTATACCAAGGGGGCTCCCGAAGTCATCCTGCGGAGCTGCGCCGCCGAGTTGCGGAACGGGGAGTCAACTCCCCTCTCCGACACCCGTCGCAGTGAAATCGCCCAAGCCAATACGCAGTTGGCTGCGCAGGCGTTGCGGCTTCTCGCGCTGGCGTGCCGTTCTTACTCGCACACCGAATCGCAGCAATTCGCGGAGTCGGAGATGGTCTTTTGCGGCCTGGTCGGGATGATCGACCCGCCCCGCGACGAGGTGAAGGTGGCGGTGGCCCGCTGCCGGGCGGCGGGAATTCGCCCGGTGATGATCACCGGCGATCACCCCGAGACCGCTGCCGCGATCGCCCGCGAATTGCAACTAGCGACCGGAGACGACCGCACGCTCACCGGGCACGACCTCGACAATCTCTCCGACGAAGATCTGGCCCGCGACGTTGAGACGATTGCCGTCTACGCCCGCGTCTCGCCCGAGCACAAGCTCCGCGTCG
>JAGVKR010000159.1 GCA_020050375.1 Planctomycetales bacterium | reverse complement strand
TCGTCGCCGTAGGGGTAGTGCCGGCGGAAGCAATACCGGCAATGCACGGCACAGGCCCCCGTCGCGATCATCAGCGCCCGGCCCGTGTACTTTTGCAGAAGGCCCGGCGCGCGGCGGGCGTGGTCGTCGCCGACCGGGTCGTCGAGGAAACCGGCGACCGGCTCCTCTTCCGCTTTCAAAGGAAGGACTTGCAGCAACAGCGGGTCTGCCGGATCACCGGGACGGATGCGGTCGAGAAAGCTGCGTGGGACGAGCAGCGGAAAAAGTTTCGCCGCGCGGCGGGCCGGCTCGCGGAACTCGTCGGGGAGGCAAAGCAGATCGACCAGCTCATCAGGATCGCGGATCGCCTCGGCGAGCGCGCGGTGCCAATCGGCGGCGATGACCGGCGAAGGGGAGGTCATGCGGCACCTGCCGAAGTGGCGGGACCGGGGACCGGGGACCGGGGACCGGGGGACGGGGAAATGTGGAGTTCGGAGTGCGGAATGCGGAATGAAGACGCGGCTGACGCCTTGAGTGGCCCTCCTTGTCCCCTCGTTCTCCCCCTCTCTCCGTCTCTCATTCTCTCCGTCTCTCCCTGAATCCAGGGCCCCATCTTCGAACGCGTCGGCCGCCCTCCGGCCCCACTTCCACCGCGTCTGGTAAAGAAAAAATGCATGTGCTATGCTTTTGGCCGCTTGGAAACGGTGTCACTGACGTCAGGAACGCAGGTTCCGCGCGCTCCGCGGACATGCTCTACACTTGTTGAGGGAAAAGAGACTCGCTTATGCCACAGATCAATGCCGGTGACTTTCGGAGGGGTGCCAAGGTCGTCATCGAAGGGGACCCGTATGACATGCTGGAGTGCAATTTCGTCAAGCCGGGGAAAGGGCAGGCGCTCTACAAGTGTCGTCTGAAAAACCTTTTGAAGTCTACCATCATCGACCGAACCTACAAGAGCGGCGACGGGTTGGAAGCGGCCGACGTCCGCAAGGGAGACGCCCAGTTTCTGTACCGCGAGAAAGACAATCTGGTCTTCATGGATCAGGAATCGTTCGAGCAGTACACGGTCCCGCAGTCGGTGATGGGGGACGGGACCCGGTGGCTGATGGACGGGATGGTCTGCAATCTGATGTACTGGAACGACCGGGTGATCGAAGTCACACCGCCGCCGCACGTCAACGTGAAGATCACGTACACCGAGCCGGCCGTCCGCGGAAACAGCTCGGGGAACATCACCAAGACGGCCAAGGTCGAAACCGGGGCCGAGATTCAGGTCCCGGCGTTCATCGACCAGGGCGAAACCGTCCGGATCGACACGCGAACGGGTGAGTACGTCGAGCGCGTGAAGGTATAAATCGCAAGCGCCACAATGTCGCACAACCACAAGCTGTTCATCGAAACGGTTGGCTGTCAGATGAACATGCTCGACAGCGAGCTGGTCGTGGCGGCGCTGCGCAAGCAGGGCTACGAGCTGACGCCCGACGTCGCCCTTGCCGACACGGTCCTCTTCAACACATGCAGCGTCCGCGAGCACGCCGAGCACAAAATCTACAGTGCTCTGGGCCGGCTCAAGCACAGCAAGAATCGCCGCCCCGAGCAGGTGATCGGCGTTATCGGCTGCATGGCGCAGAAGGATCAGAGCCTGATCTTCCGCCGGGCGCCGCATGTCGACATCGTCGTCGGGACGGGGCAACTCGCGCAGATTCCCGAACTGCTCGAACAGTCGCGGGCCGACCGCGAGCAGCGATTGGCCGTGAGCCTCGACCGGCGCGACGCCACTCGGCAGGAGGTCAGCGACAGTTTTCAAAGCTACGACCCGCTCCGCGATCCCGAGATGCGCCCATCGCCGTTCCAGGCGTTCGTCCGCATCCAGATCGGCTGCGACAAGTTCTGCACGTACTGCGTCGTGCCGATGACGCGCGGGCCCGAGCAGGGGCGCCCGCCGCGGCACATTCTGCACGAGGTCCGCAAGTTGGCGGATGAAGGGGTGAAGGAAGTCACGCTGCTGGGGCAGACGGTCAACAGCTACCGCCACACGGAGGACGGCCGAATCTGGCGACTGTCCGACCTGCTGGCGGCAATGCACGACACGCCGGGGCTGGAGCGGATCAAGTTCGTCACGAATTTTCCCCGCGACATGACCGACGATTTACTGCAGGCGGTTCGTGACTTGCCGAAGGTCGCGCGGTATCTTCACGTCCCGGCCCAGTCGGGCTGCAATGACGTCCTCAAGCGGATGAAGCGGGGCTACACGATCGAGCAGTACCGCGAAATGTTCGGCCGCATTCGGGACGTGATGCCCGACTGCGCCGTCTCGAGCGACTTCATCGTCGGCTTCTGCGGCGAGACGGAGGAATCGTTTCAGAAGAGCATGGAGCTCGTCCGCGAGTGCCGATTCAAGAATAGCTTCATCTTCAAGTACAGCCCGCGGCCGGGAACGAAGGCCGACGACCTGTTGCCGGATGACGTCCTCGAAGCCGACAAGCGGCGTCGCAACAACGAATTGCTGGCGCTGCAGAATGCGATCAGCGAAGAGGACAACGCCGCCCTGATCGGCCGCGACTTCGAGGTGCTGGTCGAGGGGTTGAGCAAGGCCACGCTCAAGGAACAATTGAGAGAGCCGGGCCGTGACGGCCCGAGTCCTGCGACGATCATGGGCGAAGGGGAAGACATCGCGAGGACTTCGGGGCGGCACGTCCCGGCTCTCCATGTGCTTTCGCAGCCGGGCGACGACCCGCACCCGCAGCTTGTCGGGCGGACGCGGTGCGACCGGATCGTCGTCTTCGAGGGAAATCCGCGGCTCGTCGGCAGTCTCACGGATGTCCACGTCTACGACTGCTCGCCGACGACGCTGATGGGGACGATCGTGACTCGCGAGTATCAGCACGCCGGCGCCGGCCTGCTGCCGATTCTGGCGTGAGGCGTGAAGAGGTTGCTGAGTGGCCGCTCACGTCGCACCGGCGGTGTTGATGGCGTCGACCATCTGGCGGAGGCGGCCGATGTCTTTGCGGTTGAAGTTGAACACGAGCCGCGGCAGATCGTGCAGGTGCTTGTCGTCCGATTCGAGCGGCAAAGCGGCCGATTTGACGATCTTTCCCGACTCGACGATGCCGGCGAAGTCGACGTTGAGCTGCTCGACCACGGCATCGCTCAGCTCACGATTCAGCCGCAATACCAGCTTCTTGCGGACGTAACGCATGCTGTGGTAGGTGCTGTAGAACCGCAATACTTCGACGACGGCGTCTTCGACGTTGTCGACGATGCGGAAGAGGGACATGTCGGCCGGCGAGATCAGCTTGCGGCCGAGCAGTTGCCGCTCGATGAAGCTCTTCCACCCCTGCCAGTAGCCGTCCCCCGGCTCGTCGATCAGCACCATTGGCATCAGGTCGCGTTTGCCGGTCTGCACGAGAGTCAGCGTCTCGAAGCCTTCGTCCATCGTGCCGAACCCGCCGGGGAAGAGGGCGATCGCATGGACCTCTTTGACGAACAGCAGCTTCCGGGTGAAGAAGTACTTGAAGTTGATGAGCTTGCTGTCTTTGAGGATGACCGGGTTGGCTTCCTGCTCGAAGGGAAGCACAATGTTGAGCCCGAACGACATCTCGCGGCCGGCTCCTTCGTGGCCGGCCTCCATGATTCCGGGGCCGCCGCCGGTGACGACCATCCACCCTTCCTGCGCCATCCGCTTCCCGAATTCGACCGTCATCCGATAGGCGGGATGATCGGGAGGGGTACGGGCCGAGCCGAAGACGGTGATCTTGCGGCGGTGTCGGTACGGCTTGAAGACTTTGAAGGCGTAGCGCAATTCCTTGAGCGCGCGGCTGATGATCTTGAGGTCGCCGCGGGTCGTCTGATCGCGGACGAGCTTGTCGGCCGTTTCCTTGATTTCGAGGACGAGCGCGTCGGGCGTGGTGCTGATCGCGTCGAAGGTTCCCGACTGCATCGCCGTCAGGACTTCGGTTTCAGAGAGATCGGGCCGCGAGCGCGGCACAGGGTCGGGCATGGCAGGTTGTCGAAAAAGGGGTCTGACCCTCTCGGATATCGGTTTTGATCGGACAATTTCGCGGCCGAAAAGGGTCTAACCCCTTTTTCGACGAGCTGATCAAGGAATCTTCGTTCATTCGGCCGGCGGCCGGGGACGCTCGAAGCGGCCGCGGCACTGGTCGGCGGGATATTTGACGGCGTTCTTCACCAGCTTAGATTTTACGGCGGAGCTGAGATCGAGTTCCAGAGCATTCGCCAAACTGAGGAGATAACAGCAGACGTCGGCCATCTCATCGGCGATCGCGTCACGGTGCGCCGGGTCGCTCCCACGAGCGACCGATTCAGGCAGGTCGAGCCACTGAAAGTGCTCCATCAACTCGGCCGCTTCGATGGCCAATGACATGGCGAGGTTCTTGGGGGTATGGAACTGCCGCCAATCGCGCTCGTCGACGAAGGCCTGCACCGCCTGGCGAAGCTGGGCGATGGTTTCGGTGGTATCGGGCATGGAGGGCCTCATCGAGTAGCGCAGTGTTGAATGACGGGTGCCGGGGTCATAGCGGAAAATTCATTTGTGACTCGAATCGCCATCCGTGCAAACGATCCGGATCGGCAGACGGTCGGCAAATCGGACGAGCGGTGGCCCCGCAACGGACAACGGGGCCATCGCTTGTCGATTGGTTCCGACAACGCCGCCGCCCATTGGAAATCAGATTTGCCGCATTGCGTCATCCGCGTGTTCGCTCTGGCCCCGGCACCCGCCGTCGTCAACTGACAGTCGTTCGTGCAGCCGGCGCTGGTAGCATTCGCCGAGGTGGATCATCAGTTCGAGCGCCAACAGGTCGGCCCTGGCCATCACGTGCCGTGTGCTGCGATTGCCCAGCCCGCGGACGAGCCGGCCCAGGCGCAGCAGGTGGAAATCGAAAACCTCGCGCGGCGAGAGGCCCGCTTCAGCGAGCAGGTCGGCGAGACGGGAAATCTCTGTCACGAGGCTTCCCGACCCCATGATGACATACGTCCGGACCAACTCCTGATAATAGGTGTCCAGCTCCGGCGGCAATATCGCAGACCGATTCTGTGCCGCTTCATCGAAATCCCCCCCGGTCCCCGGTCCCAGTTCCCCGGTCCCACCATCCCCCGCTGTGCAAGCGTCTCC
>JAGVKR010000005.1 GCA_020050375.1 Planctomycetales bacterium | reverse complement strand
GGTCGCTCCGGTGGCGGAGACTGCCAGCCACGTCGCGATGAAGGTGTGCGCGGGGACGATCACTTCATCGCCGGGCCCGATGTCATAGGCCCGCAGAATCAGCGTGAGCGCGTCGAGACCGTTGCCGACAGTCACACAATGGTTGACGCCACAGTAGGCGGCAAACTCCCGCTCGAACGCTTCGGTCTCCTCGCCGAGGATGAACCATCCCCGATCCATCACGCGCCGATAGGCATCATCCAGCTCATCCTGCAGTTCCAGGTATGCGGCTTTCGCGTCGAGAAACGGGATGGTCATGCCGCACGCTTCCTGACAACCGCCTGAAACTCCTGATAGCTGCGATAATAGTCGGCCTCGTCGAAATGTGCCGACGCGAGAACCAGGCACACCGAACCGGTGGAGAAGTTGTTGAGCTCGCGCCAGATCATCGAGGGGACATACAAGCCGGCGTACGAACGGTTCAAATGATATCGCCGGTTCTCGAAACCGTCGTCGATCAAGACGTCGAAGCTGCCGGACAGGGCGATGATGACCTGCTCGAGCGAGCGGTGGGCATGCCCGCCCCTTTCGGCGCCACCAGGGACATCGTAGAGATAGTAGACGCGCTGCAGCTCGAAGGGTATGTGGCGACCGCCTTCGACAAAGGTCAAGTTGCCGCGCGGTTCGTTGATCCGGGGCAGGTCGATGATACGGCAGCGGTCAACGGACATGACCGTTCCTTTTTGTTGGCCCCTGTGGCACAGCCGGGCACCGACGCAATTCAGTTGGATTCAGGTGGCCGCGACGAAGTCGCCGACGATTCTTCGAGGTCCGCCCTTGATATCACACGGTGCGGAATCGGAATCAACTCGCCAGTTGAGGTGGGGGTCTTAGCAATTCCGGAGAACGCGAGCAATAGCAGATCGGGCCAACCCTGCCCGGGACCGCAGAAGACCGCAGAAGAGCAGAAGAATGGGGAGTTCGGAATGCGGAATGACCAAAAAGCCGGAAAACGCAAAATCGGCAGGCGGATATCGGATGCTACGCGGGCGCAGTGACCGTCACTCCACACTCCGCATTCCGAACTCCGAACTCCCCTTCACCTGCCATACCACGCCGTCAGCTTGGAGATATCGTCGAGCCGCGCCAACAGTCGGACGCGGCCGCGAAAACCGGGGCGACGGAACGCCCCCGAGTAGCCGTGGTGATGGTCGGCGATCGCCAGCGCTCGGGCCACGTCTTCGGTCGCGAGCCGTTTTCGGCCGCTTCCGGCGGCCAGCCAGCGGGCGATCCAAAACACCACCGGCACCACCAGTGCCAGGCTCTGAAAGCCTTCGACCATCGGCTCGCCGGATTGGGTCCGGCCGCAAAAGTGCAGTCCCTGGACTTTGACCCGCAAGTACCGTGTGAGGATCTCGTCGGCATCAGCGGGCAACGGGCCGAAAGAGGGCTCGAGATCGGCAAAAGGAACCTCCACAAATGGCTCCTGCAACCGCGGCACGAGCCCCTTCCCGCGCGCGAAGCGCATGGCGGCCCACAAGAGGCGCCAACGGTTCCGCAACCCTTTGGCCTGTTCGGCAAAGTTGTCCTGACGTGCATATTGCGCGGCGAGCAACCGAAATTGCGTGCGGCCCGTCCGGCTCGGTTCGGGAATCGTCGCCAGGTCGGCAGGAACATCGGCGCGCGCCGCCAGCCCCACGATCTGCAGGAATTCACTCAGTCGGGGACCGCGAATCTTCTCGAAACGCGACTGTCCGAGCAGGTCGACAAGCCGCAAGGCGCGTAGCAGCTTGACGACGATCGGCGCCCCCTCTTCCGCCAGCAGCTCATCGAGCGCGCCTGAGATCTTCAACGTGTCGGGCCAGTCGAGCCGTTGACCGGGCGCGACTTCAGGAGGCCGGGTTCGCTCGGCCCCCTCGGGAACGACGAGTCCTTCCAGCAGCTTGAGCTCCTGTTTCTGTTCGACGATCGGCTTGCCGCGATTGGCCACCACCGAGGGGCAACTGAACCGCAGGCTGATGGTGATCTTTCCCCCTGCCGGATGGAACGCGTAGGGATAGATTCGGCACGCCAGCGGTTTCGCCGCCTCGCCGAACTTGCCGTGAATTCGGCACATCCCCCGCTCGTCGAGAAACACGCATGCCCCATCGGCCTGGTTCCCGAGCCGGTAACGCGGACTCCACGGGAACAGCCCCAACCGCACAAACAGCGGGCGATGGGAGGGAACGCCATCGTCGGCCGTCCAATTCTGCGACGTGATTCGCGCCCGCTCCTCGGGCGTGATTTCGACGGAGTGCTGCCGACAACAACCGCCGCAACTGTGGCAGCTCCAGTTCTGAATCGTCGGCAATTGCAGCGGCAGTGGCATCGTCGAAGAAGGCGAGCGGGGGGCGTGAGCCCCCTGAAAATCAGACCTGAAACCCAACGATCAACCCAACCGAAGCGATCGTCTTGTCGTCATCATCGAGTTTAGGATAACATCCGCGCGGCAAAAGACAGAGCCGAGCCCGACGTCGACTTGATCGCGTCAGCATTTCCTTCGTTCGTTGTCTGTGTCCCTGAATATCAAACTCGCTGATCGCCCCGTTCGGAAAGGAATCCGATATGTCGCGCTACCCGCTCTTCGACCGGACGACGATCGAGCTTCGCGAGCTGAACGAACGGCAAAACCTCGTGTGCTTGACCGATCTTCCCCGACCGGGAAGCGAATTGCCGGCATTCACTCACCCCGACCTCCCCGCACTGGCTGAAGCCATCGTAGCGGCCCGTCACGCGGGTCGGCCGGTGATGCTGATGATGGGGGCCCACGTCATCAAGCAGGGGATGTCGCGATTCCTGATCGATCTGGTCGACCGCGGATTGGTGACGCACATTGCGACCAATGGCGCGGGAGTCATCCACGACTTCGAGCTGGCCCGAATCGGAGGAACGAGCGAGGACGTGGCGCATTACATCAAAGCGGGTGATTTTGGGATGTGGCGTCAAACGGGCGACCTGAACAAGATCGTCCGCGAGGCGCAAAGGCGCGGTGAAGGAGTGGGCGAAGCGGTCGGACGCTTCATTGAAGAGGCGCGCTATCCGAATCGCGATTTGAGCCTCTGTGCGGCGGGCTTTCGGCGCGGCGTGCCGGTCACGAGTCACGTGAGCATCGGGGCCGACATCATCCACGCCCACCCCAACTGCGATGGGGCCGCTTGGGGAGCGGCGTCATACACCGATTTTCTGATCTTCACGCAAGCCGTCTCGCAACTGGAGGGAGGCGTCTTTCTCAATGTGGGCTCGGCCGTGACGGGGCCGGAGGTGTATCTCAAAGCGCTGTCGATGGCCCGCAACGCCGCTCGGCACCGGGGGGAGCAGATCTGCCGGTTCACGACCGCCGTATTCGACCTCGTCGAGTTGCCGGCCAACTATCGCGACGGCCATCCGCCGAAGTCGCATCCGCAATACTATTACCGTCCGTGGAAGACGATCCTGATCCGAACGGTCGCCGACGGCGGCCAGAGCTACTACGTGCAGGGAGACCACCGTGAAACTCTGCCGGCGTTGCACGGGGCGGTGGTGGAACTGGCTGAAAAGCCGGCTCGCCGAAAGGCGGGATGAGGGTTTCGCGCGCCAACACGATTCGGCGCCACCGATTCGTTTGACCCCGAGCCAACGGCGAGGTGATCGAGTCGTGTGGATGCAGGACGAGTCGCCGATGGCTCCCGGTTAAACTTCGGGATCGCGCGGCGTGCGCTCCAGAATCGAGCGCAGTCGCTGCTCCAGTTGGTCAGCGCCTTGAATCACCTTGGCGCCGATTTGCACGGCCCATAACGGGCGGCCGGTCAGCGCGTCGAGGCTGATTTTCACGAGGTCCTTCT
>JAGVKR010000444.1 GCA_020050375.1 Planctomycetales bacterium | reverse complement strand
TAGAAGTCGGTGCGCGCGGACGCGGCCTGTCGCGGACGCTCTGGTCCGGGCATTCTCGCTCGACCATCTTTGAGCTGTCTCCCTGCATCCAGGTTCGGCGAGGATCCTTTTATGTGGCTCGTCAAGGCGGCGCTCGGCAATCGCCACGCCGTCACCGTTGTGGCTCTCGCGATCGTTGTCCTGGGCCTCGTGGCCGTTCGACAAATTCCCGTCGACATTCTGCCGATCTTTCGCGCGCCGGCGGTGCAGGTCATGACCTTTTACAGCGGCATGCCCGCCGGAGTCGTTGAAAAGAACATCACCAATCGACTGGAACGCTGGACCGGTCAAGCCAGCGGCACCTCACTGCAGGAATCGAAATCGATGGTCGGCGTCAGCGTGATTCGCAGCTATTTCAGCGATGACACCGATCCCAATACGGCGCTCACGCAGGTGAATTCGCTGGCGCTTTCGAACCTCAGGTATCTTCCGCCCGGCACACTCCCTTCGATCGTGATGCCGTTTGACCCATCGGCGACGATGCCGACCTGCATTCTCAGCGTCTCCAGCCCCACGATGGGGGAAGGCGAGCTCCAGGACATCGGACGATACGAACTGCGGAGCGCGATCCAGGCTGTCCGTGGAGCCGTCGCCCCTGCCGTTTTCGGGGGAAAGTCGCGGGCCGTGATGGCCTACGTCGAACGCGACAAGCTTGAAGCACGTGGCCTGTCCCCCGTCGACGTGGTGGAGGCTGTCCGCGATTCGAACATCATGCTGCCAACCGGCGGCGCGCGAATTGGCGATATCGACTATCAGATCGATTCGGACAGCATGTACGCGAGTCCGCAGGCGATGGGTTACGTTCCCCTGGCGACGAAATCCGGCAATGCCTCGTTTCTGCGAGACGTGGGCGTGGTGGAAGATGCCTCTCGAATTCAAACCGGGACCGTGCGGATCAATGGCCGGCGGCAGGTGTATGTGCCTGTCTACCGCCAGCAGGGAGCCAGCACGCTGGCCGTTGTGGACGGTGTCCGAAACTCGATTCCCAGCATGAAAGAACGGGTCCCGGACGACATCGGCCTGGAAGTCGTCATGGACCAGTCCGTTTACGTTCGGGGAGCGATTGAAAGTCTGTTGCACGAAGGCGTGCTCGGAGCCGTGCTGGCCTCCGCGATGATTCTCGTATTCCTGGGCAGTATCCGGACGACGATCATCGCCGTGACCTGCATTCCGCTGGCAGTCCTTGCCGCGATCATTGGAATGCTTGCAACCGGAAATACGATCAACGCGATGACTTTGGGCGGGTTGGCGCTGGCCATCGGGCCATTGGTCGATAACGCAATCGTGGTGCTGGAGAATACGCACCGGCACCTCGGCATGGGCAAGTCGTCTCAGGACGGTGCGTCCGACGGTGCGGGCGAGGTCGCCCTTCCCGTTCTCGTTGCGACCTGCACCACGATCATCGTCCTCCTGCCGATCGCGTTCACCCCCGGGATGGGGAAGTTTCTGTTTCGGCCGCTGGCCCTGAGCGTGACATTCGCCATGCTCGCCTCTTACGGATTGTCGCTCACTCTCGTTCCGAGCTGGTGCGCGACGTGGCTGAAGTCGCACGAGCACTCGCAACATTCGGGGGCGCACAGTCTCAGCCTGATCGAACGCATCCACGCTCCGGTGGACCGCCTGCTCGGCGGACTTGTGCGCCTCTACGAGCGCTCACTGCGATTGACGCTGAAACACCGGTTCAAGGTGCTGGCTTGCTCCGTGGGAATCTTCGCGGCCTCGCTCCTTCTTGGTCCGCACTTAGGGCAGGAGCTGTTTCCCACGGTCGATGCCGGGCAACTCGTCCTCACGGTCCGCGCGCCGACCGGGACACGTCTGGAAGCGACAGAGAAACTGATCATTCGTGTCGAAGACACCATCCGCAAGTTTGTGCCGGCGGCGGATCTGCAAATGATCATTTCCGAATTGGGAGTGGTGCCTGACTGGTCGGCTGCGTACACGCCCAACACCGGGCCGCAGGATACGACACTGAAGGTGCAGCTCACAGAGCATCGCAGCCGGTCCGCGCAGGAGTATGCCGAGCTTCTACGCCGCGAACTGAATGCTGAGTTTCCCGGAGTGGAATTCGCCTTCAATACCGGTGGCATCGTCTCAGCCGCATTGAACTACGGCGCCTTGTCTCCCATCAACATTCAGGTCGCCGGCAAAAAAACGGATGAGGCACGCCGGATCGCTCGCAAGGTTCTACAAGCTGCCAGGGAAACGCCTGGCGCGGCCGATGTGCGGATTCTGCAGCGATTCGACTATCCGCAGTTGTTCATCGAGGTCGATCGGGCCAAGGCGGCCGATCTCGGACTGAGCCAGTTGGATGTCATTCAGAATGTTGTGACTTCGTTGAACTCGAGCATCCAGTTCGCGCGAAACTTCTGGATCGACCCGGTGAGCGGCAACCAATATTGGGTTGGCGTTCAGTATCGCGAAGAAGCGGTCGATGCGATCGACTCTCTCCTCAATATCCCGATCACAAGCCGGAGTTCGAGCGAGCCGGTGCTACTGCGGAATATCGCCAAGATCCGTCGAACAACGGCTCCGGCCGAAATTATGCACACCAACTTCGCTCCCGTCATCGAAGTCATGGCAAACGTTTCCGGCCGCGATGTGGGCAGCGTGGCCGCTGACATCGAACGTCGCATTGCCGGCATTGAGATCCCGCCGGGTTTGTCCGTGCGGATGAGCGGCGAAGTGCAGCAGATGCGGGCCGCCTTCGGAAGCATGGGCTTTGGCCTGATTCTCGCCACGATGCTCGTCTACCTGATTATGGTCGCCCTCTTCCGGTCGTTTGTCGACCCGCTGATCATTCTGGTGGTCGTGCCGCTCGGGCTGACAGGGGTGCTTGTGACGCTCTACCTGACAGGAACATCACTCAATGTTCAATCCAGCATGGGGATCATCTTCATGGTGGGGATTGTCGTGGCCAACAGCGTGCTGCTGGTGGACTTCGCAAACCGATTGTTGCATCAGGGGCAACTGCAGGTGTCGGAAGCGATCGCCCAGGCAGGCGGCCTGCGGCTCCGACCGATCCTCATGACCTTTCTCGCCACGTTTATCAGTTTGCTTCCCATGGCGATCGGCCTCGGACGCGGCAGCGAAGCGAATGTTCCGCTGGGAAGAGCAGTCCTGGGGGGACTCGTGGCTGGCACGATTCTCACGCTCTATGTGGTTCCGATCCTGTATTCGCTCTTACGGCGCAATGCGCCGGCGATGGCAAAGTCATGAACTCACACAGTTTCCTGCAAGAATGCGCTTCGATTGGAGGTTAAAGGCATGTCGGTGGACAATCGATCCCTGTTCGCGCTTGCCGCGATGGCACTGGCCGGCACGATCCTCGGTTGCGGTCATTCCAAGCCGGCGCCGCAAACAACCGAACACGCCTCCGCACCGCGCGATTCTGAAGTCGCGCCTTCGGTGCAGACGGTTTCCCCGGAGCGGCGGCCGCTCGTCGTCAAATTCGAACAGCCCGGCATTGTCGAAGCGTCGGAATCAGCCGCACTCTATTCTCGTGCTTCCGGCTACGTCCGGTCGGTGAACGTGGACATTGGCGACAAGGTCCGCGCCGATCAGGTCTTGCTCGAAGTTTATGTTCCCGAGCTGGCGCAGGACCTGGCATTGAAGAAAGCACTCCTGACCGAGGCCAAGACGGCCGTCCTCCAGTCAAAAGCCGGGGTCGCCGCCGCACGCGGCGCGCTGGATTCCCATACATCGCAATTGGCCCTGGCTCAGGCAGATCTGCGCAAGGCGGAATCGGACTTCGAGTTCCGCAGGAGAGAGCACGGTCGATATGCGGAACTGGCCGCAAAGAATGCCTCGACGGCTCAATTGCTCGACGAGCGGTATTTGGTCCTGCGGACGGCCGAGTCGGCGTGCGCCAGCGCGGAAGCCAGGCTGAAGGCGGTCGAAAACGAAAAGGTCGTTCTGAAAGCCAGGGTCGCATCGGCCGAAGCGGACGAAATGAAGGCTGAGGCCCGCGTCCAGGTCGCTGAAGCCGATCGCGACAAGACAAATACAATTTTCGACTACGCCAACCTGAAGGCCCCGTTTGATGGAGTCGTGACCCGACGGACAGTCGACGTAGGTGAATTCGTGGCGAGTCCCGGCAGCGATCGGGCAACGCCCTTGTTCACGCTGGAGCGAATCGACCCGGTGACCATCGTATTGCGCGTTCCGGAGAAGGAAGTTCCGGCAGTGCACCTCGGCAATCGGGCCACCGTCCGCCTGGACGGCCTTCAGCATCGCGAGTTGTCCGGCAGCGTCACTCGTCTCTCCCAAAGTCTCGATCCGAAGTCGCGCACGATGCGCGTGGAAATCGATGTCGCAAACGCCGACGGGTCGATTTATCCGGGTATGTACGGCGCGGTCTCGCTGATCCTGGCTGACCTGGACGATGCCTTGACCGTTCCCGCCGCGGCGCTTTACAGCCGCGACGGGGAACTGTTTGTCTTTCAAGTCCGTGATGACCGAGTGGTGCGGACCAAAGTTCGCACCGGTTATGACGACGGACGGGTTGTCCAGATCCTGGAAGGTTTGACCGGAGACGAAAACGTCATTATCAGCAATAAGGGCGAGCTCAGCGAGGGGGAGCTCGTCCGCACCGCGTCTACGCCCAAAAGAGTCCCCAACGAAACGCGTCAGGTTGAAGTCCGCCGATCGCCAGAACAGGGCGCGGATTGATCGGTTATCCGGTCAAATTGATTTTTTTTGGAGTTTGTATTTCTGGCGGTCGATAATCTCCAGTTTGTTTTTGTGGCGACGAAACCCCCGAATTGTCGATAGCGAGAATGTGAAATCAGGATGACGCACGGCCGAAGGGTGCGTCATCCCTCCACGTGACAGCGCGTTCATAGACGTTACCGCCACCGATCGGACATTCAAACCATGAACTGGCAAGGATGCCAAATTCGGACGAAGCTCGGATCCACGCAAACTGCGTTGCTGTTGGTAATCCTCACGATGGGCGGCTGCCGTACCGCTCCGTCGGAGGGACTATCCGCCAAAGGCTCAACTGCGCCCGGAATTGCTGCCGATTCTGCGAATGCAAAAGCTCCAGAAATCTCCGGGCGGGAAGTCGCCGCACCGTCGTTGCGCGCGACCGCGAAGGACAGCCCGAAGGACCGGCCGCAGAAAGGCGTCGGGGCCGTCCGAACAGTGTCGTTCGAGGATTCAGCCGAGCCGGACGC
This sequence comes from Planctomycetales bacterium, assembly GCA_020050375.1. Taxonomy (GTDB): domain Bacteria; phylum Planctomycetota; class Planctomycetia; order Planctomycetales; family Planctomycetaceae; genus SIAF01. The sequence goes on along the minus strand of JAGVKR010000444.1, from coordinate 3,161 downwards.
ACTTTCCCCAGGGGACGCGGCCGACTCGCAAAGCGGCGCGAAGTCGCAGTCGACCGAGAAAGACGCCCGGCCGCAGGACGCCGCCCACCCCGCGCCAGGCAGACCTCTCCTCTTGCCTGCCGCACAGCCCGACACCGCGGAACGCACCACGTTTCCGGTCGATCTCCTCACGGCTCTCCGATTGGCCGACGCGCAGAACCTGACGATCGCGATTGCCCGAAATCAGTTGGAGATCGCCTACGCCATCGAATCCCGCGCTCAGGTGCTTTGGCTGCCGGATATTGAGTTCAGTCCGGGCTACCAGATCAATTCGGGAGAAGTGCAACGAGCGATCGGCGAAATCATTGAAACCAACCGTAACTCGCTCCGGGTGCGCGGCGGCCCGATGCTCTCCGTCGATGCTGCCGAGGCGATTTATGCTCCGCTCGTCGCGCATCAACAGGTCAATGCACGAGCGGCGGGAATCAACGTCGCGCGCAACAAGACGCTGGCGGAAGTCGGCGAGGCCTATTTCGACATGCTGGCCGCATTTTCCGCTGTTTCCATCGCCGTGGAAACACGCGAGCACGCCGAACGATTGGCGGCGCTCACGCGTGAGATGCTCGAATCCGGTCTGGGCCTTGCGTCCGATGCGGCACGCGCACAGACGGAACTGCAGATTCGCCAGCAGCTGGAAATTCTTGCCCGCGCCCAAACCGTAACCACGTCTGCCGCCCTGGCGCGTCGGCTTCAAATGGACGCTCGCGTGCAGTTTGCTCCGATCGAGGTGACCATTGTCCCCGTGACCCTCGTCCCGATCGAGGCCAGGGCCGAGGGTCTGGTTGAGGTAGCGCTGCAGAATCGCCCCGAGCTGGCCGAGCAACGGGCCCTCGTGGGAGCAGCCGACTGGAGTGCCGAACAGGCACGAATGCTGCCGCTGATTCCTCAGCTCGTCATCGGTTATCAGGCGGGCGGGTTTGGGGGCGGGTATACCGGAGGTCCGCAGGGATTCTTCGGGCGGTTCGGCGATCGCACCGATCTCGAGGCGAGTGCCCTTTGGGAGCTCAAGAACTTCGGATTGGGAAACCGGTACCAGATCCGCCAGCGGGAGCTGGAAGTCACCGGTCGGCAACTGGCCCTCCGGAAAACGATCTTCCAGGTCATGGAAGAAGTGGTGTCCGACCACCAGAACGTCGCCGCGCGGGCGAAGCAAGTCGATCCTGCGCGCGCGGGAGTCAGGGCGGCGATCGAATCGTACGACCAGAACATCGCCCGCATCGAAGGGGGCGCGGGACTTCCAATCGAGGCCCTCCAGGCTTTGCAGGCCCTGCAAAAGGCGCGTACCGACTATCTCCAGGCGGTCACGGAATTCAATCGGGCGCAGTTCCGGCTGTTTGCCGACCTGGGTTACGCCGCCGTCGATGCAGGGCCGCTCGGAAACGTCCAACAGGCGCCGGAGTAGACCGGCTTTGTCGTCACCACCTCCCGCTTCACAAGCACCCGCTTGTAGCGCACGCACGCTTCGCAACTCGGGCAGATCCCACAGTCATCGTGGCTGGATTTGAGTGGATTGCGACATTTCGCCTGGCAGTGCGGCACAAGCTTCGTGGCGTAGACCCACTTCTTCGTCGTTTTCGTCTCCGGCACCAGACAGCAGTGCTCGGCTCCGCACGATTCGCACCGGCATCGCTCCTCCCCGCACGCAAGCGCACCGGGCACCGGCGCGACAGCGACGTCTGCTCGAAGTGCGATCGTTGTTCCGAGCAAGGCGATTGCCACAGTCGCGAGCGCAAGTTTTGAACCAAGTCGCATGATCGTTCCTTTGGGATCCGCCCTTCAATTATTGTCGTCTTTCGCTCCGCGAAAGGACGCGTTCTTTCGCGGAGCGAAAGACGACACTCGTTTCTAAAAATCATGCGCCAGTCTTATCCCGAATCCCTGAACCGCACCGGTCCCGGGAACTTTGGGCGCCTCGCGGTAGAGATAGAAGTAGTTGGCTTGGACTTTGAAATTCGGGTTGAGATACCAGTTGATCCCCAGAGTCGTGTCGTGCAGAATCCCGCCGTTGAAGCCTTGGCTGTTCAAGTCGAGAAACTGATACCGGGCGGCAAGCTGCCAGGCCCCCCAGCCATAGGCTGTTTCGCCCTCCTCGCCCTTCGCGAAAAAAGCGTTCTCGATGGGGATCACTCGATCGATCACTCCTGTTCGGCGGTTATAGGCCCGATGCTCGCCGGTCAGAAAATAGAGCGTTTCGACATAGGCGCCGCGGTAAACGACCGGGCCGGCGGTGCCGCCGTCTGGCGTTCGCGCCTGTTGCAGCCAGCTCGTGAGAAATTCCGAGATGACGGAGAACGGGCCGACCTGTCCCATCACCTCAACGTTGACTTGTTGATCGGTGTCAGCCCTGATCAAGCCCGTATCCGCGATGATCGGCCACTGCACACTCAGTGAACTGCGAACTGAGGCCCGCGTGCGAAACCGCGCCTGGCGTTCGTCGAGCGTCCAGTGCCGTCCGGAAACCCCCAGATGCAAGAGCCCGCGCCCCTCATCAACGTAGTAGGGAAGAGCCGTCAGGCGACCGGAAAATGAGTACTCACCCGTTCCTGTGTTGAAACCGAAGACGTTCGTCGTCGGGTTGAACACACCGAAGTTGTATGTCATTTGCTCTTCGGCCATCGTTCCGAAGAACTGCGCGCCAGGCGTGAACCCGTTGTTGAATCCGCCGAAGAACGCATCCTGCATGAACGAACGTTCCATGAAATTCAGGAAGCGACTGCTCGTCAGGTGCTCGAATCCGATCGGCTCCTTCGTATTTCCCACCCGGAAGTGTTGTAGCACCGGAACGGCGTTCCACTGCCACCACAAATCGGTCGGAGCGACCACACTGATCGGGACGCCGCCGACACCGGCGCCTGCCGAGTTCACGAAGTCGAACTCCGCCGCCCACTCCATCGTCTCGTACATCACCCCGTCGATCTGAAAGCGAGCGCGCCGAAAATCGACGCCGTCACGGAATCTGTTCGTCGCTGGCAGACTCGACTGCACGCTTTCATCCGGATGAAACCAGCCCACGTCGAATTGCGTGCGACCGCCGATGTGGACACGGAAATCATGGTTCTTTGACTCGATTTCGAGCCCGTGACGCCAGCTCGCCGACATCGACGTGTCGCTGCCGACTTCGT
>JAGVKR010000001.1 GCA_020050375.1 Planctomycetales bacterium | reverse complement strand
CTTCGCCCCCTTGATCGTGACCTTGGTGATGAGAACCGTGGCGGGCTTGACCGCGAGGTTGGGGGTCAGCACGGCCAGAAGATTGCTGTGTCCGGCCGACTGACGGGCCAGGGCGTTGGCGAACGCCACTCCAACCGGCCCGGCCTTGTCGCCGATCAACAGGTCGATATGCGCGACTTCATTTCCCTCACCGACCAGCGCTTCTCCGATGTACATCGACATAGACTTGTCTCCTGTAGGCTCTGTGACGTTCCAGGGTGCGAAACTTGTAAGTGGCAGGATGTTCGTCAGAATCGGCGAAGGCGCGATGCCCGCCGCCAGACCTTGATAACAATTCACCGCCCCGTTCGCCAGTTTCGGGGCGATTTTTTTGCCGTGCCCGACAACTCTTCCCAGGCATGCCACCGGATCTGCTGATCATCGGCGCCAGCACGCGCGCGGCGGCTCATTCCGCCCTTCGGGGAGGACTGCGGCCGATTTGCGTCGATCTGTTCGGGGATGCCGATCTGCGGTCGGTGGCCGAAGTGGCAACCGTCGACGATTATCCGGCCGGTTTGCCCGCGGTCGTCGCGCGGCTCCCGCTGTGTCCCTGGATGTACACCGGGGGACTCGAGAACCACCCCGCGATCGTCGCCCGACTTGCCGAATCGCGTCCGCTGCTGGGGAACAGTCGCGACGTGCTCAAACGAATCCGCGATCCGTGGTGGCTGGCAGCAACCCTGAAGGCCGCGGGGCTGCCCCACCTGGAAATTTGGCCCGCCGGTCAGACGACACCCCCGCGCGACGGAAATTGGCTGCGAAAACCTCTCCGTGGAGCTGGTGGGCGCGGAATCGGTGTCTGGAACGCGACGAGCCCGGTCAGGAACGAAGCTGCGTATTTCCAGCGGTACTCCACGGGCGATTCGTTTTCAGGCCTGTTCGTCACGCGCGTCGATCGATCGAAACAGGTACAGACGGAAATGCTCGGCGTCACACGGCAACTGATCGGACTGCGAGGGATCTCCGCCCCCCCGTTCGCGTGGTGCGGTTCGGTCGTCCCCGTGTCGCTTCCGACAGGCATTGTCGACTTGATGCGGCACATCGGGGAACGACTCGCCGCCGCCGCCGGCCTCGGTGGGCTCTTCGGCTGCGATTTCATCGTCGAGGGAGACGTTCCCTGGCTGACCGAAGTCAACCCGCGCTATACGGCCGCGATGGAGCTGCTCGATTATCAATTTCCGACGTCGCTCGTAGCCCGGCACGTCGCGGCGTGCACATCATGGAGCGAGCCTGAGTTATCACCCCCTCGAGCGCGCCACTCGTCTCATCCCCCTCCCCCCCTTGCGGGGGGGCCGGGGTGGGGGGGACGAACGTCACTCGACATCGCCGGCGCGCAAACCATTTCGAAGCAGACTGCCTCACACGACCGCCTCGCCACCCGCACCCGCGTCCTCGCCAAACTCGTTCTCTTTGCAGACCGCGATCTGATCGCCGCGGACGCCACGAGTCTGCTGACCGATCCCTGCGCCCGTCGCCTTCCCCTTGTCGCCGACTTGCCGAATCCCGGTCAACGCATCCCCGTCGGAACTCCTGTCTGCACGCTGTTCGCTGAAGAGCAGACCAACGAGGCGTGCCTTGCGACGCTGCTGGAACGGGCTCGCACGTTTCAGGACAGGTTCTGCGCGACGATCGAGCCTTCCCGCGGCCGAACGCGGACGAATCCCCATTGATGCCGCTTTCCGGCTACATTTCCAGGATTTCCTGCAGCCGCTGCCAGAAGACCAGCGTCATCACCAGCGTCGAGCCGGTGCAGGCGACCATGACGGCGGCGGTCCCCATCGCGATCGCCCGTTTCGCCGCCGGGCCGCAGGGACGGTCGTCGGGTTGGGCCAGCGATTTGAGCGCCTGGTTGAACATTTCCGCCGTCAGCACGAGCGTCAGGCAGGCGGCGATCGCGATCCACTGCATCGAGCCGACCCCCAGCACGAGTGCCGCCGCGAGGACCAGGCTGATCCCGAAGAAATGCACGAAGAAGACGCTGTCGCTGCGAACGCCCCCCACGAGACCTCGCTCCGCGGTGACGAGCCTTTGACGCCAGGCGGGACGACGGCGGTGCGGGCGATCGTCGGCGTCGAGACACTCTTCGGCGGCGGGGGAGTGATTTTGGATCGACATGGGTCATCCTTGTGCGAACTGACTGCGAACTGCGTCCCCGATGAATGCCTTTCGCCCGTTTCCGTTGAAGGCGACGCTACCTGCCGGGCGGCGGCAGGAGCGAACCGAGTTGCGTGCCGTATCCGCCCTGACCGAAATTGCCGGCCCGCGGCGCAAACCGCGGCTCGACCGAAAGCCCGAACCCGTAGTTGTTGCGGGTCGCATCCACGTTGGCGCCGAAGTGAATCAGGAAGTCGGAGCCGATGCGGGTGAGGGTCACCGATTGACCGCGATTCTGATTTTCGCCGAGGTCGTACGCCGTGCTGGCGGTCGAAAGCCACTTGGGGCTCATCAGGTAGCTGTAGCTGGCGGTCAGAATTCGCGTCAAAAGCGGTCCCCCTTCGATGTTTCGCAGCCCCACATACATGCTGCCGCGCGCCGTCCGCTGGCTGATCAACCCGACGTTCCACAAAGTCTCGTTGTTGTCGAAGGTGTCGAAGAGCGTGCCGGCCGTGACGGTCGTGCGATCGCCGACATACCAGTTGTAGCGGGCGCTATAGAGCCCGAACGCTTCGCCGAAGTTGTCGCGGTTTTTGTCGGGGAAGTACGACGTCTCGAGGTCGAGGGTCATCCAGTTCTTGATTCGCTGGGCGTTGGCCGGCCCGACTTTGGTTTGCAGGCGGTGGCGCCACCCCAGTCGCAGCACCTGGAAATCGTCGACGATTTCGTTGTAGGGAGCGGTGACGTTCTGCGCCACGCCCGACCGCAGGGCGAAGAACCGCGGCTCGAACGTCGCCGGCACGTTCTGGTTGAACGTGTTGAAGTACAACCGCCGCCGGAACTGCTCTTGGGCGTTGTCGTCGATCTCGTTGAACTGCGGAACGACGTCGTTCAGCGACTGCGTCGACCGCGAGTAAGAGTAGTCGGCGTCGAACACCATCTTGTGAGCGAGACCATTCAAATTGAACGTGTCGCTCTGCACGTCGTAGAAGATCTTCGAGAGCTCGACGCTGCCGCGGAGACCGCCGCTGCCCCACAACCGTCCGAGCGATCCCTGATCGATCGAGGCATCGACCAGCGGGCCAATGGGGGTTGCCGTGTCGCTCCAGTAGGCGGCCTCACCCAGCGCGTAGGGGACGAAGTTCACCGGCCCGAGCTGGAAGGGCATGTCGACTTCGTGCCGCGTCGCCGCCGCCAGCCCGCTGGCATTGGCTTCGAACGGCAGAACGCTCCACTTATCGGCCGGATCGGTCGGCGGCTTGGCGATTGCCTGATTGGCGAGTCCCGCGTAAGTGTGCGAGCTCCAGGTCAGCCAGCTCCCGAACAGGGGCTGCCCGAGGACGAACAAATCGCCGCGGGGGAGCCACGCTGTCTCGTTGTAATAATCGTACAACCGCGGACGGACGAGCGCCGACCAGGCCCAGTTCCCCTGCTGTTGTTTCAGGTATCCCAGGGTTTCGTAGTCCTTGCCGTTGTCGAATTCGACTTGGCGATACTCTTCGAGCCAGTTGCGGTCGCTGAGGAAAGCCGCTTCACCGCTCCAGGTGATCCCGTTCGTGAACGACTGCCGGTCGCGCACCAGCAATCCGCCGCGCGCCTCCTGGGCCGGAATCAAATTCAAGCGGTCGTTACCGAGGTTGTCATGGCCCGTGTCGTAAATGAACGAGACGTAGCCGTTCCCTTTGTACGGCCCGTCGAGCCCGAACCGCTCCTGGCCGCGGTAGCTCCCGGCGAAGCCCACCTTCGGGCCGCGTTTGGACAGATAGTCGGCGTTCAGGTCCCACCGCCCCCCGTCGGGCGTGTCCCAGCCGAGCAGCTTGAACATGTCCCACGTCGTGCGGAGCTGCACGCCGAAGATGCGATCGTTCTGGACGTTGACGTTTCGCAGTGGAATGTTCGGGTCTTCCGCCGGAACGCTCAGGTAGGGGAAGTAGAACAGCGGAACGTCTTCGACGTAGAACGTGTTGTTGAGCGTCGTGGCCCACAACGTCGTTTCCGGGTCGAGCTCGCCCGTTTCGTCATTGAAGCGCGGCTCCCCGCTCCGCGAATACGGGTTTTCGTACCGCGGCTCGATGAAAATGTCGGAGGCCTGCAGGCGGTAACCCGGCTTGCCGAAGTCGCTGGTCGTGATCCACGCCTGTTGCGCCTGATACGTATCCTCGGCGATCATTCGCAATTGTTGGGCCCGGACTCGAACTCCGGCGGGCGCCTTAGCAATCTTGGCCCGCAGCTCGGCGTTGAGCAACAGGGCTCGTTTTTCGCGGACGTCGTAAAACGCCTGACTGGCCTGCAGTTCGTTGGTCCCCTGCCGAATGATGATGTGCCCCTCGAGATACATCTGCAGCGGCAGGTCCGACGCCTGTTCGATTCCCCCGCCACCGTCGAGATTCCCCCCGCTCGTGGGATCGGTCCAGATCACAATTCGGTCAGCCGAGAGATCGATCGGCCCGACCGGTTGACCTCCCCCCTGCTTGTCGATCCCGTCAATCAGCACATTGACGCCCCCCTTCAATACCACGACCTGCTCGGCGGGAGTCGTGTCGGGCGAAGGGAAACTTTCACTGTCCCATTTCCCGCCGGTGCGCGAGTAAATCTGCACGCGTCGCATTCCCCCCTCAGGCGGTGTGAGTTGCACACTCCGCAGCTCGGGGCCGGCATCGCTCCCTTCCGGTGCGTATTGAGTGCGACGGATCGCCCCCTTCTTCGTCTGCGCGCGGCGTGCCGTCGCGCGTTGATACGTCGGATCCTGCCCGGCCGGTTGGCCGTTCGTGGGACGCGCAACTTGCAGCGTTGTTCCGCTCTCGGTTTTCAAATTGAGCAACAGCGTGCGCTCCGACAGTGTGCTCCCCGGCTCGTCGACGCGAACGCCCTCTTCGAGATAGACAATGATGCGTTCCCGACCGGCCGCTCCCGAAGGATCGGCGATCCGCCAGACAACCGCCCGTTCGGAACGAATCGTCGTCTCCCCCTGTGCGATCTGACACTCGCCGCGCAGCAGATGGACCACTTCCCCATCCTGTTGCCACGTCTGCGCAAACGTCGCGCGGATCGTCACGGCCTCGCGCGACGATTCGGCAGCGGCTTGCGTTTCGCCCCGCACCAGAGAGTGCGCGCAGGAGATCCCCACCAGCAGCGTCGCAGCGCAGCACGCGAGAACGTGCGGCCAGCGCAACTGGGTCTGTTTGCCCGGAACGGGCATTCCCGAACTACGCGGTGCGGGGGGCAAGAGAGATGAGGCTGTCGAACGGACGCAAGCGCTTTTTTCTAAGCCACTTGCAGTGATGCGGCAACGTGGAAAACAAGCCGCGAGAGGGGCTGGTCAGACAAGGGGGCGGATTATAGGCACGGTTTCAAAGAGGGTCAATAACGACTACGCACGCGCAGGAAACATGCATAAAACGCGAATAACAGCGCGTTTGCAGCAACTGCGCAGGTTTATTGCGCCCCCGTTTAGCGGCGCGGCGCAGCCAAGCCTCTGCCGCGCGCCCCGATCACCCCTCGCCCCGCCAGCAATGCAATCACCGGCACCAACGGCGCCCGCATCCGCAGATCGGCCCAGTAAAACGCATGAACGGCGGTAAAGCTCAGGATCAACGCCAGACAGGGCCACCACAGCCACCACTCGTCGCATCGATTCCGGACCAGCCCCACCAGCGCAGCGACAAATATTGCCGCATAAAAGGCGCCGATCGCCCATCGGAACGGAGCTGCGAGCGTGCGATTGGCGGTCGACATCGGGACGATGTTCCAGAACCGCCCCCACAACGTCAGGCTGGAGCGGACCGCCGTCCAGGGATCGTCGCGCATATACCGCCAGGCTGCACGCGACATCCAGCGGTCGCGCGCCAATTCCACGGCCGGCGACGGCGATTGCCGGAGGTCGATCGGCGGGTTTTGCTCGTGCATTCCGGTGTTGAGCCACTCCGTCCAGCGCTGATCCGAATCAATCTGCCAGACGGCTCCCCACGATTGATTGACGACTTGCTCGGTGTAGATCGGGTTATGCCCAAGCAACAGCGTGTACCCGCCGTGTGTCGTGGTCAGAATCGGCTTCCCCATCGCGATGGCGTTCCGCACGACCCACGGGGCAACGATCAGCGTCGCTCCGAGACCGGCAGCCGCGGCGGATTTCCAACACGCGGTGCGGTCGACAACTGGAGCCGAGGAATTTTTCCATTCGCGCCACGCGTCGATGATTCCACGCGCGGGCCGGTTTGAGACGCCCCCCCCCGTCAATCCCCCCGTGAACGGGGGGAAGTCGGCCCCCTCCCCGTTCGCGGGGAGGGCTGGGGTGGGGGTTTGCCTCATTTGAAGCCACACACTGAGCAGCCACCCCGCCCCGAAAAGAGCGCCGAACGCCCAGAACGTCGGACGACACAGGCAACACAAGCCGAGCACAATTCCCGTCGCAAACCAGCCCCGGCTTCCGCGGGCGCGAAATCCGAGCCAGAAGAGCAGCGTCACCAGAAACGTGGCCGTCGTCTCGGTCATCACCAAAGCCGTGTTGTGCACGAGCACCGGATCGAGTGCCGCCAGAAGTCCGACGAGCAGGCTGGCGTGTGCGAGCCGCAGTTGCCGTGCGACACAAACCAGCATCGCCACCGTTCCCGTGCCGATCAGAAGCTGAACCAGCGCGATCGTTCGGCGAAAGGCCTCGTCACTGCCACCGCTGCCCCAGGTGATGAGCGCCAGCAGCAGCGGATAGAGGGGAGGACGATACGCCGAGGGGCTCCCATTGGCCTGTCCCGGCGTGAACCCGAATCCCCCTCCCTCAACCAGATTGTTGGCGATGTCGCGATAGGCATCGGGATCATTGGCCAACTGGCCACCGAATTGCCAAAGCGCCAGTCCGCGAACGGCCATCGCCACAGTCAGCAGAACGATCCACCGCGACGGTCGATCGCACGCGAGCCATCCCAGTTCGGAAGCATCGGGCAATGCCGTGGATGTGGACATCAGTGCTTTCGTGTGGTGCGCCGGGCGATGTGGAAGGGGACTCAATTCTAATTGACAGGGTTCCTGTTATCATAGGCGCGGACGGTTGCCACGTCGTAGCCCGGACTGTCAGTCCGGGCGAGACGGGGACGTCAGTTGATCCACGGCAATCCTGATTGCCGCATGACGGACCGTGCGCGGCGCGATCCACTTCGGTACGTACCCGCTTGCGGGGGACATGGCCAACGTCCGGACGAACAGTCCGGACGACGAGCGCACCGTGGTCTCCAGCGGCGTTTGCTCAGACGGTCTCGATGAACTCTCCGCCCGATTCGTTTCTCACCCGCAGCGTCCAGGCGCTCATCCGCTTTCGGCTGCCGGTGTTGGTGGCGAGCATCGCGATCACAGTCGTGTCGGCTTACTGGGCCTCGCGCCTCACGTTCGACCAGTCGATCGAATCGCTCTACGCCGACGACGATCGCCACCTGCTCGACTATCTCGAAAGCAAACGGCTGTTCGGCGGCGACGAACTGGTGGGGGTCGCGTACCACGATTCGCAATTGTTCGCACCGGAAGGGCAAAACCGCCTTCGCGAGCTTTCGTTCGAACTGTCGCAAATCCCGGGCGTCCGCGAAGAGAGCACCCAGAACCTCGCCGATGCTCTGCAACTGGCATCGGGACCGAAGCTCTCGTTTCTGAAGAAACGCCGCGGGCAGATTCTGGAGTTCTTCCAGGGAATTCTGGTGGGGGGGGATCAGGAGACGACGGCGGTGGTCCTGCGGCTGGAGGCAGAAGGCGAAACGCCGCTCCCGCCCGGCAAAACGTTCGCCGACTGCCGCGCCAAAACGATCACCGACATCCGAGACGCCGCCGAAGCGCACCACCGACGCCACGGCTTTCCCACTTATGTTGTCGGGGAGCCGGTGCAGGTCTACGACATGTTCCGCTACGTGCAGGACGATGGCCGCACGTTGGGCTGGGCCTCGTCGCTGCTATTGGTCGTGGTGATCCTGGTGCTGTTCCGCAATTTGCGGTGGGTGCTGCTGCCGGTGTTTGTCGTCCAGGCGACGCTCGTATGGACCAAGGCGATCCTCGTCGCCAGCCAGATTCAACTCACGATGGTCAGCTCGATCCTCGAATCGCTGATCACCATCATCGGCGTTGCGACCGTCATGCACATCTCGCTGGTTTATTGCGAGTTGCGGTCGCAGCGCGATCGCGTTTCGGCGCTGACGACGACGCTGACACTGCTGGCGAGCGACGTGTTCTGGGTTTGCGCCACGACCGCCGCCGGCTTTGCCGCACAATTGTCGAGCCACGTTTATCCCGTGCAAAGCTTCGGCCTGATGATGACGCTGGGGTCGATGCTGATTCTGGTCGCGATTGGGGCCATTCTGCCCGGAACGGTTCTGCTCGGGCGCTATTCCGCCGATCCCGTTGTCACGTCGGGGGAGAACAGTCGGCTGGGACGTTCATTGGCGCTGCTCTGTGACTGGGTCGAGCGCCATCCGTGGCGCGTGCTGGGGGCCAGCCTGGTCGTGACGGCGATCGCGCTCAGCGGCATGTTCCGCATTCGCGTCGAGACCGATTTCAGCCGGAATTTTCGCGATTCAAGCCCGATCGTCCAGGCGCTCGATTTCGTCGAGCAGAATCTCGGAGGGGCCGGGACGTGGGAAGTCAATTTCCGCGCGCCGGATGTGCTCGACGAAGGTTTTCTCGAACGGGTCCGCCAACTGGCGGCGCGGCTCCGCCGGCTGGAAGTGGCGATCGATGACCGGAAGAGCGAGTTGACCAAGGTCGTGGCGATCACCGACGGCATCGACCTGGTTCCGCGGATCCCGCTGCTCATCAGCGATCTCAAGCGACAACTGGAAATCCTCGAGCTCATGCAGCCGGAGTTCGTCTCGAGCCTGCACAGCCCCGGCGGGCAACGGATGCGAATTGCACTGCGGGCCCGCGAGCGCCAGCCTGCCGAATTGAAGCAGAAGCTGATCGAGCAGGTGGAACAGATCGTGCAGGCCGAGTTTCCCGACGCGCCCGAATCGGAACGGCCGAAGGCCACCGGGCTGTTCGTGCTTTTGACGTATCTGATCGAAAGCCTGCTGGGAGATCAATGGTCGAGCTTCGGCTGGGGGGCAGCCGGGATCGTCAGCCTGATGGCCCTCGCCTATCGCAGCCTCCGCATCGGGCTGATCTCGCTGTTTCCCAATCTCTTCCCGATCATCATGGTGATCGGAGCGATGGGCTGGCTCGATCTGCCGATCAACATCGGGACCGCCATGATCTCCGCCGTGTCGATGGGGCTGACGGTCGACGCCAGCATCTTCTACATCTCGGCGTTTCGCCGGGCGCAGCGGCAGGGGCTCGATGTTTCGGCGGCCTTGCGAGCCACTCAGCACGACGTGGGCCGGGCGCTGATCTACTCGAACCTGGCGCTGATCCTCGGGTTTCTCGTGCTGACCCTCTCGAACTTCGTCCCGCTGATCTACTTCGGGTTTCTTGTCAGCGTGGCGATGCTCGGCGGTCTGGCAGGCAACCTGCTGCTGCTCCCGCTCCTGCTGCGATTCGCGCATGTCGACGCGCGAAAGCCGGTGAACGCGCCGCCAGCGGCAACAGGTGACAGCGTGTGAAATTTCGTAGTGTGGACTTCAGTCCACACGAGATGTGCGATCGTGTTGGCTAAAGCCAACGCTACGATTGGCCTGCGACTGTTGGGCCAATCGCAGCTTTCATACGCACTGGGGCGTGATCGCAAATGCGAGCGCAGCACGCAAGATGCCTCCGGTTCGCTGAAACTCAGCGCCGCCCGCCGTAATGTCGCGTCGACCGCGGCTGTTCGCCCGATCGCGACTCACCCGCGGAGCTTCCCGATCCCCCATTCGAATCGACCTGCACCTGATTCGGGTGCAGGAGGTACGAAATGGCTTCTTCCCAGGTGGGAACATCGGCAAAATTCACGAACGAATCACCGGCGTCTCCACTTTCGTCATCCGCCATGAAATCGACCCCCACGTCG
>JAGVKR010000301.1 GCA_020050375.1 Planctomycetales bacterium | reverse complement strand
GGGGGTGACGGTGCCGACGAACGCCTGTCCCGCCGCCACCTTCCGCTGCACGACCGGCGCCGCCTTCACGGGAACGGGATTTCCACCCCCTTGGGCGAAGAGAACCTCACCCGTTGCGAGGTGACACGCGAAGCCGCCGATGATGCAGCCAGCGAGCAATCTCCAGCGATCGCGCCTCGCGGTGCAGCAATGAGGCTGCATTTCTACAGACGGCATCCAATTCTCCTGACGCAGGCAAGCCTCAGACAGTCAGCTATAAGGAGTGAAACGTCCCGGTTGGAAACACAAGCGACAAAATGCGTTGGAGCCGCTTGCGGCTGACCCGCTGGGCTGGAGCCTTGGCAAAACGCCATAGCCGGGGCTAGATCATTAGCCTGCTAATGACTATGCCATCATAAGCCCAATTCGCAGGGATGCAAGCGGACTCGGAGGGTGGTCGTCCGGCGGGGTGCATCCCTTGAACGGGGGTTATCGGTCGCGAGTTTTCGACAAGATACTCCGCACAATGAATGCGCCGCTTCTTTTTCTATGTTCTATGCGCTGGCTGGACGAGAGGCGACGCGAGTTGCTGGTCAGTCGCGCGGCACCTCGATGTCTTCCGTGCGACACACCAGAAGCCGCGCGCCATCAATGTGAACACAAGTTCAGATAATTCTGATTCGATCGCCGGGTCAGTTCGTGAGATCGCGCAATGATACGCAACGTGGATGTTGCGTACCACATCTCCCATTCTATCTATTCTTACATCGGGTCGTTTCCAGAATGTTTTTCATAAAATTCATCGTAGAAATGACTTGAATTCAGTTGATATCAAAGTGATACAGCCCCTGTGTCGCTATCGAACGGGCTCCAGATCGCGTGTGATTGCGTCTCCCGACGCAACAGAACGCTCCAGGCACACGAAAACACAGGTGTCGATTGCATTTGCGGATGCAACAAGCAGTTGGCAGTCTGGCTCGGTGAAGGCTCAGCCCGCAACCAGGGGACGAGGTAAGACCACGAATCAGGCGAATACGAAACCACCGCCGATCCCTTCCAGGTTCGTTGGATTCGCGTGATTCGTAGTTCCAATTCTCTTCGCACCAACAGCCAAGCCGCACTCAAGGCCGGGCTGCCGTTTTTAACGATGTGTATTTTACCAGTTTTCCACGATCCCGTGTCGACCGGACGTACCGGATCTGGAAACATTCGAAGGATTGGTGACATTCGTATCGGGGGAGCCGTAGCGAGGCATCAATGGGCATCCATGACCTCCGATTTCCGATGCAGCACCACCCCCGCTTATCGGATGCACCCGTCCCGGAGAGGCAGGGGGGCTAGAAAGCCCTTGTCCCTGCTCGTTGTGCTGCCAGATCCGAACGACGGTGGGTGCGAGTTTGACGTAAGCCGACGCCTACAATCAGCCGCCGCCCTCGCGGGTTTCCATTGGCGGCTCGCCCTTACCAAAGAACGAGACAACCGCACCCATCTCGGGCTTCAGGTAGATCCCTTCCTCTTCATCCGGGATCTTCAACTTCACGCGAACCGGAATCGCCCCTTTGGAGCGGTCGGCAATCGGCATGAGGCGTGACACGTACCCCTCGTAGCTGCGCTCCGGGAAGGCCTCGGCGCGAACGACGCACTTCTGGCCTTTGAAGACCTTCGCCACGTCGCGTTCCTGAATGCTCAGGTCGACTTCGAGATCCGACAGGTCGGCCATTTCGCAGACGCTGTACGATCCGTTGAAGGCCGCCGGGTTGACGATGTTTCCTTCTTCGACAGTTTTCTTCAAAATCGTCCCCGATCCCGGCGCCAGGATCAGGCAGTTTCCCAGCTTCCATTCGGCTTTGGTCATCTCGGCCTGCGCCTGGCTGACTTCGGCCTCGGCCACCTGGATTCGTTCGGCCCGCGGTCCTTTGACAATTTCGAGCGTTCGCGACAGTCGTTCGACGCGATGCCGGGCAGCCTCAAATTCGCTGACCGATTTTTCGATCTCGTTGGGGCTGATGGAAACCGACTTGGCCAGCTTTTCATTGCGATCGACGACCGTCTTCAAGTAGTCGCGAGTGATCATCGCTTCGTCGAGATCGGCTTTGGCGCGCTCGATTTCGTTGGGGACGTTCTTGGCTTCCATTTGCAATTTCTGCTGCGCCGAAGCCAGCATCGCCCGCGCTCGGGCCACATCGGCTTCGTAGTCGGTCGATTCGAGCTGCGCCAGAATGTCTCCCTTCTCGACGCGCATTCCTTCTTCGAGCGGCACGCCCCCTTCGGGCGGAAGGTCGGGCTTCTGAACCCGCAGGTATTTCACCATGC
Organism: Planctomycetales bacterium; assembly: GCA_020050375.1. GTDB lineage: Bacteria > Planctomycetota > Planctomycetia > Planctomycetales > Planctomycetaceae > SIAF01. The sequence continues at coordinate 4,377 of JAGVKR010000301.1, read as the reverse complement.
CGTTGACTTTGGGGCTCACCAGAATCTGGTGCGTGGGAATGATGTACCCCTTCGACTCGAGCACAACGACGCTGCTGTCAGCAATCGGCGCGGATGCTGCCGGCGTCGACGCAGACGAGGAGGGGGCCGCGATCTCGATCGGCCGCTCGTCGCCGGGCGGGCGACCCAGACCGAAGAAGAGCGCGAAACTGAAGCCATGCGACAGGAGGGCGTAGTATCCGGCCACGCCGCCGAGAACCAGGCACAGCAACCACGGGAGTCGCGTGCTCGAAGGTTCACGCACTGGTGCCTTCGAGATTCGAAGCGAGCGGACCTTATCACTCAACGGCGAGCCGGTTGTGCCGCGCGCCCCTCCGCCGGCCGCGTCGGGTCGAATCGTCTCTTGTTCCACTTGCGCGCTCACGTAGCCACCTTTCCAGCGGATTGGATCGACGAGCCGCGGTCAATTGCCTCGGCACATCCTCATTATAGAAGGGTTTGAGGGGCGAAAGCCAAGATTATACCCGGTCGCGGGTCCATAACTCCGGTTGCCCTACCGACGAATTTCAAATCGGAAAGGGCCAATGCGAGCTCGATAAGGGCTCAGGGACGCCGATTTAAGGGACAATGAACAATCACCTATACCGCGCGCGGCTACTGCGGCGTTTCATCTATCCTTCACGCGGCCAGTATTGAGTTTTTTAACCCGGAGCCAACGGCGACGCCCCATGTTCTCCTCGCCGCTGGCTCGGGGTTAAACGAAACTTCGCATTGATTGCCGCGAGCGGCATAACTCGGATCAAATACCGAACAGCGCTCATTCCGCGATACGGTATTTATCCCGCCGCCGTCGAGCTCGCCAGTTCAATATGGCAACAGAGGCCGTAGAGCCGACAACGAGCCATGCCGCACGGAACGGATAAACCCGCCACCAGACGACGACTTTGTTCCAGGCGACGACATGGCTCGCCGCTTCCCAATCGGCGACGAACGGGAGCGGATCGTTGCTCCGGCGGAGGTTGGTGAAGCCGAGGTTGGCCCCGACGTAACGGAGCGTGCCGGGTGTCTTTTGCAATCCGGCGGGTCGATTGAGCAGGACCGGGCGGCCGTCATCGCCCCGTCCGACCAGGGTTGAGCTTCCGCCGCCGTCGAGAAGGATCGCGTCCAAGGCTCCCGCTGACAGCATGACCTGCGCCGCGTCGCCCGGACTGAATCCGATGCTTACGCCCGGATTGTACCCGTCCGCGACGACGAGAATGAGAATCCGCCCATCGGCACTCACGCCCGCGATCGTTCGGGCTGCCGGTTCGCCTCCTTCGGCGACGAGCTGCCCGTTTCGGACGGCGACCCCTTTCGTTGGACTCGAACCGCCACCGAGAAAGCTACCCAGGGCGACAAGCGGCCGGGCGGCTCGGACCTCATCAGTCGTCCCGATCAGCGCTCGGCCGGCAAGCAGACCGAGCAGGAGGGATTCCGGCTCGGCGTTTCTCCCGTTGTCGTCCGCGCGCCACACCGGCTCCTCCAGATACACAGGCGTGTGAAGAAAGGCCGGGAAGGGGTGAAAGGCGACGGTGTTGATCGCCAGGTCGACGCGCGGCGAGCCCGCGTGTTGTTCGAGAAACTGGACAGTCGTGTGCGCGAAGGCGGTTTGGACTGGTTCGCCCGCCGAGGTTTCCGCGCGGTAATGGAAATCCGAGATCAGGTAGCCGAGGCCGGGCGTGCGGAGGTCGATCCAGATGGTTCGCCAGTCGACCTCTGGAATCTCGCGCCTCCAGCGCTCGATGCGGATTCCCTCCCAGGGGTGGCTTCGGTGTTGGAATTGCCCGAATGGCGGGTCTTCGACGTCGAGCGTCACTACGAAGCCTGAATCGACGGACCCCTCCAACGTTCCCTCCGCCTGCGTGAGACAGGCGAGAGCCACAACGGCACAGGAGAGCAGAGGCACAATGACGGCTCGCGGGAGGCTTGGGATTGCCGCCCATGATAGCACGCAGTCGTCCTGCGCAAACCACCGGGGGACACCGGGGCTCGAAATGGCTCGACAAGTGACGACTCGGCGTCACCGGCATCCGGATTGACGTAAACGAGAATTCTTGTGAAACTTCCGCCCGATTTGTCGGGATGGAATCGGAATTCGCGGACGAGGGCGAAAGCACGCAGGCTATGGATCGGCAGCGCATTCGGCACGGAATCGAATATCTGGTTTTCCGCACGTTCGTCTGCGTTCTCCAGGCCCTTTCGCCGCGGATGTCGTTGCGGATTTCACGCGTGCTGGCGGGGATCGTTCACAACATCCTCCCGCGCCGCTTGACGCGCTATGAGATCGCCCGGGCGAATCTCCGCTCGGCATTCGGGGACCGCTATTCCGATCGACAACTGGACGACATCATCTACCGCATGTGGCTCCACCTGTTTCGGATGTGCGCCGAAATGGTTCAATTGCCGCGCCGGCTGCGGCTCGACAACGCCGTCGATCAGATCGTCTTTCGCAACAAACCCGAGGTCGTGCGGGCCCTCTGCTCGGGACGACCGGTGATTCTGCTGAGCGGGCATTTCGGCAACTGGGAAATGGCCATCTCGATCTTCGGCCTGTTCGGTTTTCGAATGGGGCTGGTGGCCCGCGAGCTCGACAACCCCTACCTCAATCGCTGGTTCCTGCGGTTTCGCAAATACACCGGCCATCGTCCGATTCCCAAATTGGGCGGGGGTGGGACGATGGTCAAGCTGCTGGAGCGCGGCGGGAGCCTGGCCATGCTGGGCGATCAGGACGCCGGCTCGTCGGGAATGTTCGTCAACTTTTTCGGCCGCCCGGCTTCGACACACAAGTCGATCGGCCTGTTGGCGATGGAATATCAGGCGCTCATTTGCGTCGGTTACGCGCGCCGGCTGGAAAACGAAACGCTCTCCAACGGGTGGCCCCGCTTCGAATTGGGGTGCGAAGAAGTTGTCGACACGCGCGAGTTCACGACTCACGACGCCGTGCAACAGATCACGCAGCGCTACACGGCGGCCCTGGAGCGCGTCGTCCGCCGATCGCCGGAGCAATACTTCTGGGTCCACCGCCGCTGGAAGAGCGTTCCCCGGTCGCGCGCCGAGCGGATCGCGCGGCGCAGGGCGGGGTAAGGTGACGTCGGCGGGGATTAACCCCGCCGCTCGCTTGTTGTGGCGCCGCGGATCGTTTAGACCAAAGGCCGGTGTTGCTTTCCGTGTTCAGGAGCTACCGGATGTCTCAGTCGTATCGCGTGGCCGTAGTGGACGAAGTCCCGCCCGGAACAGGCAAAGAAGTCATGGCCGGCGATCAGGTCGTGGCGCTGTTCAACGTCGACGGAACATTTCACGCTCTGGATGGAATCTGCCCGCATGCCGGTGGCCCACTCGGCGAGGGGACGCTGCGCGGGGCAACCATCACGTGTCCGTGGCACGGCTGGCAATTTGACGTCACCGACGGCCACAACTGTCTCAACGCGAAAATTCGCCATGCCAGCTTTCCGGTGCGCGTCGAGGGCAACGACGTGCTCGTGGAAGTGGAATGACGCGATTGACGGCCTGGGCGGTCCGCAGCACACGCATCACCGGATCCGGATTCGAACGTCAACGGTCCTTTCAGGGAGCCGCTGAGCGACAGCGATCCCGGCCGGTGTGCCTGTCTGCCGGATTGGTTCACTGATGGAAGTCGCGCGAATCCGGATCAGGATTGTTTTCCCCGAATATCCGACAAATCGTCCATCGGCGCCTTCGGCACATCAACCGGCGCACGCCCCTTCCGCAGGAACAGTCCGATCACGTGGGCGATCGCCTGCTGATCTTCCGCCGAGCAGGTGACTTGCAGCGCATCTCCCTTTACTTTGATCTCAATCTCGTCGTTCAGTTGCTCCGACAATATTTTAGCCAGAGACGCGGCCTTCCCCGGAGGCAACTTATACGTCGAACGCGCGATCGAGATGATCTGCACGTCGGCATTGGGCGCCGCATAGAGCGCGGTCTTTTTCGGATCGTAGGCCATCATCCGATTTGCCGCGGGAGGCTCGATGAGTGCGGACTGCGTCGCATTCCTGGAGCTGGACGGCGCTGATTGGGGCTCTCCCGGTTTCGCGGACGGGGCGCGAGTCGCTTCCGTCCGCCCGGTCCCTTTGGCCGAAGCCGCCGGCTTTGTCGATCGAGATGAGTCAGCGGCTCTCTCGGCCCGCAGCGCACGCAATTCGTGAGCCACCTCCATCATCTGCTTTTCGAGCTGGCGCACGCGTTGGTCGGATTCGGAGCGGTATTCCCCCCCGCTGCTCGGAAGGACATGGATCGCATTCTCGTCGGCGGTGTATCGCGGCTCGAATTTGAGCTTGGGAACGACAGGAGCCGAAGGAATCGTCGTCGAACTGTTAGCTGGCGCCGTCGGTGTCGCCG
>JAGVKR010000688.1 GCA_020050375.1 Planctomycetales bacterium | reverse complement strand
TTCGTGCACGCCCGGCACGTCCGCGCCAACCCGTCGGCAGTCTTAGCCGAACTGTTGAACCCGATTGACGAAAGCTTCTTCCCGCAGGCGTTGCAGGTCTTCCCGGCAGGCATGTGAACCGTCATCTCCACCCAACCGATTTTCGACCGCCGAACTGCATAGGAATATTATCCGTTTCCAGGCGGCACATTGCACTCGCAAACGATTTGTCAGCAGTTCGGGAACGGTGCATCCGGTGAGCGGGTATTGGACTGGATCGGCGACAGGATGAGAGATCGAGCGCCGGCGAGTGTGTCTGGTATCGGGTCACGCCTTGGGAAGGAAGAGACAGCCGGGCGCTGCCGATGTGCGTCTGGGCGACGCGAATGCAAGCCGCGAAGCGGCGCGCGCGTTTCCCCCCCTTAGGAAGGGGGGGCAGGGGGGGTCGCGTTGCAGAGATGCCGCGCAACCGCCGCAAGGCTGCGTGCCAGTAATGCGCAGTTCAAGTTGCCTTTAATGGATGGGCACCTGACAGTGGGAAAGTCAAACCCGGTTGGACGTGACCCCCCCAACCCCCCCTTCCTAAGGGGGGGAATGGTCGCGCGCCTGCGACGCCACCCCTGTTCACCGGATGCACCCTGGCGGGAACGGATCTCGGCTGAAGGTCGACACACTTCGCGCGGGTGCCGGGGTCATAGCGGAAAAATCACGTTTGACACGAATCACAATCCGTGGAAATGATCCACAGCGGCGAAAGGCCGGCAGAATACGCGAGCGGTGGCCCCGCTCTGAGCGAGCCAGCATGCCTCGTCGTACGTGTTGCTCCACTCCACGGGGCCACGCTCGTCAATCCCGCAATTCACCCGGTCGGAGCAAGCGACCGGCGAATTGCCGAGGCAGCACTCGTTGGCTTTTCCGCTTTGACCCCGGCACCCGACGTGACTTCATCCCACCTGACAACACCATGACGTGCACCGATTCGCTGCGTGCACCAGCGCTACCAGTCGTTCCCGACTTTATCCCCCTCCGCAATCGAGATCAGCGCACGGCGGACTGCGGCCGGCAGGTCGGCGGAAAGAAATCGACCGCTTCCATCGCCTAGCGCTGCATTCATCCCTCCCGCATGAGCCAGTGACGAACAGCCCATCGTCGACGACGTCGGCAGGCTTGAGGCTTGAGACCCGAGGCTTGAGGATTCAGGCCGAAGGCCGCCCCACCCCTCAAGTCTCAAGCCCCAGGCCTCAAGCCTGTCGCGCCAGCGGCTCCTTCCGCTCGGTGATTGACGGGCACACTTTGGCCATTTCGGCGTTGAGGGCCACGTAGCCGCGCCATTCTTCGGGGACATTGTCTTCGTAGTAGATCGCCTCGACCGGACACTCGTGGACGCACGCCTCGCAGTCGACGCAATGTTCCGGGTCGATGTAGAGCATTTGCTCCCCTTCGTGGAAGCAATCGCAGGGGCAGACCACGACGCAATCGGTGTATTTGCAGCCAAAACAGGGCTCGGTGACGACGAATGCCATGACGGGTTCTCCAGAGGTGTGTTAGACGCGGCCTGAAATGAGGCGTCAGGAGACAGGAAACAGGCGTCAGGAATGCCTTCTGCCGCCTGACTCCTGCCGCCGGAGATGCTCCCAGCCAATGTCGCGTTTCAGGCCGCGTGCGGTATATGATCGGTGCATCGATAGCGCGACGCCTCGAAAGGGGATGCAGAATCGTCCGGCAAACCGGACATTGAATTTTCCGATGGATCGAATATTATCCCGATTTTCCGGATCGGAACGGGCGTGGACACTCCTTCCGCACAACTGCTCGACGGGTTGACTCGCGGCGATCAGGCCGCCGCCGATGAGCTGTTTCGGCGGTACATCGCCCGGCTGACGGCCCTCGCCCGCGGCCGAATTTCCAAGCGACTCGGCCGGCGGATCGATCCGGAAGACGTCGCCCATTCCGCCTATCGCAGCTTTTTCCTCCGGGCTCGGACCGGCCGCGTCACGGTGACGGAGAGCGGCGATCTGTGGAGGTTGCTCGTGGCGATCGCCATCAACAAGCTCCATCGGCAGGTGCAGCACCACCGGGCCGACAAGCGATCGATCGATCGCGAGCAGGCTTTGGCCGGCGTGGACGACGCGGCACTGCTCGCACATTTCACGGGGTCGATCGCCCCTACCGCCGAAGAGGCCGTGGTCGTGGCAGAGGAATTCGAGCTGTTCGTGACCGAGCTGTCGCCACTCGAACGGAAGCTCCTCGAGCTGCGGATGCAGGATCACCCCCAAGTCGAAATCGCGGCGCGCGTCGGACGGACGGAACGGACTGTTCGCCGGATTCTGACCCGCTTGCAGGAGCGCCTCGAGCAACGATTGCTCGCACCGGACTCTGTGTCGGTTGGTGATGCGCAGGCGCGCGCGGCCGATTCCGACGACAACGTGACCGAGCCGCCTCCCGCGATGATCGACCGCCGCACGTCCAAACCCATCGATCGCGGCGCATTGCGGAATCCAGTCTTCGACAAAGCACTCTCCATCGGCGACTGGCTGTCGGATTCCGATTTTCAGTTGGCCCGGTTTCTCGGGGCAGGGGGGACCGGCAAGGTCTATCAAGCGTGGTGGCGGAGCGCGAACGAATGGGTCGCTGTCAAAGTCCTGAAGAAACGGAGCCAGGCCGATCCCGAGGCGGTCGAGTGTTTTCTCCACGAGGCGGTCGCCGTTGAGGAGCTGAGGCATCCGGGGATTGTCCCCCTCCGCGGCATCGGACGGCTCAAATCAAGGGGTTACTTTCTCGTGCTCGACCTCGTCGCGGGGGAAGATCTGTCGACGCTCGCGAACGCGCGGCGGCCCACGGTCGCCGAGGCGCTGG
>JAGVKR010000166.1 GCA_020050375.1 Planctomycetales bacterium | reverse complement strand
TCCGCCGATGCCGGCCAAGCCGGTTCCGGCGGCCAAGAAGGCTGCGGCCGCCGATCAGGATCGGCGAAACGTCTTGCTGCTGTTGTTCCTCAGTCCGTTCGCACTCGCGTGGTGGCTGATGGGGGCGACGACGGCCGTGTTTGCCCTGGCGACGGCACGGTTCATGATGCCCAACGTGCTCACCGAGCCTCCCCGAAAATTCAAGATCGGCCCTCCCACCGATTACGATCTGGGGACGGTCGCCACAAAGCTTGTCGCCCAGTACGGCGTCTGGATCGTTCACACCGACCAGTACAAGAGCAAGAACATGATTTATGCGCTGGCTTCGGTTTGCACCCACCTGGGCTGCACGCCGAGCTGGCTCGAAGGGGAACAGAAGTTCAAATGCCCGTGCCACGGCTCGGGCTTCTACATCACCGGCGTCAACTTCGAAGGCCCGGCCCCCCGGCCGCTGGAACGGGTCGGCATCCGCCTCTCCGCGGACGGCATGCTCGAAGTCGACAAGAGCCTCAAGTTTCAGGAAGAAATGGGCCAATGGAACGACCCGGCCTCGTTCTTCGAAGTGGTCGGATAACCGCATGATGACAGCGGCGAAACCGCAAGCGTGGATTCTCGTCCTCCCTGACCCCCGAATCCTGAATCCCGAATCCTGAATTCATCCATGTCCATCGGCGAATACATCCGCGACTCGCAGATCTGGAAGAGCGTCTTCCGCCACCCGGCGCCGTACGATCGGCGAAACCGGGTCGTCGTGATGCTCACGAACTTCTTTCTGCATCTGCACCCGGTTTCGATCAAGAAACAGGGGATCGCCCTCTCCTACACGTGGTGCATGGGGGGGATCACGTTCTTTCTCTTCCTCGTCGAGACGGTCACTGGCGTCCTCTTGATGTTTTATTACCGCCCGACGCTGGAGCACGCCTTCAACGACATCCTGGCGCTCCGCGACGTGACGACGTTGGGAATCATGCGCGAGATCCACCGCTGGGGGGCTCACGCGATGGTCATCACCGTCTGGCTCCACATGTATCGTGTGTTCCTCACCGGCAGCTACAAGCCGCCGCGCGAATTCAACTGGGTCGTCGGCGTGCTCTTGCTCGTGCTGACGCTCTTGCTCTCGTTCACCGGGTATCTGCTGCCGTGGGATCAGTTGGCGATCTGGGCCATTACGGTCGGCTCGAACATGGCTCGCGCCACTCCGTTCCTCGGGCACGAAGGCCCGGGGGCGCAGATCCTCAACCTGGGGGGCTTCGACCTGATCACGAACGCCAGCGACGCCCGGTTCATTCTGCTCGGGGGCCGGTTCGTCGGCGAAGCGACCCTCAACCGTTTCTACATTCTGCACTGCGTCGCGATTCCGCTGGTGGTGGCGGGTTTGATCGCAATCCACTTCTGGCGCGTCCGCAAGGACGGCGGCATCAGTCAACCGCTGTGAAGCCTTCTCGATGAATCCGCATCCCGATCTGACGTCCGAAGTCATCCGCGGCCTGGGCTGGCTGTACCTGGTCCTGTTCGCCATGAACGCGCTCTGGACCTGGCGCGAGATCCGACAGCGTTCCGACCTGGCGGTGATCTCGGGGTGGGCGGTTTACACGACCATTCTGGGGCTGATCGCCGCGGCGCACCTCACCGGCGGCGCGGGGGCCGAGCACTTCCCCTTCCGCATGCCTGAGTTCGTCAAGACGCGGATCGACGCCCTCGCCGACCCGAAAATCTATTTCGCCGGCTCGATCGCCCTGTTCGCGGCCGTAATCTGGTTTCGCGAAAAGCTGGTCAAGCCGACCGTCGCCTGGGTGCTGCTCAACATTGCCGTGCTGTTCATGGTCTTGAGCATGACCGACTACGACTTCCGGCAGATCGTCGGCAAGCCCGACAACGTGCCGATCGTCTCGATGCTGTTCATCGTCTCGTTCTTCACCTGGCTGTATTTCCGCCGAGCGGTGGACAACGACCGACGGATCGCCGCCGGCCAGCCCCTGTTCGAGCAGGAAGACAACGACAAGATTCTCGTCTGGCCCGATCTCGTGTACACCGAGATGATCTGCATGGTGGCCCTGACGGCGGTGCTGGTCGTATGGGGAGTCGTGCTGCAGGCGCCTCTCGAAGATCCCGCTTCGGCCGTGCGGACCCCCAACCCCTCGAAGGCCCCGTGGTACTTCCTGGGTCTCCAGGAAATGCTCGTCTATTACGATCCGTGGATGGCCGGGGTTGTCCTGCCTTCGATGATCCTGGTGGGACTGATGGCCCTCCCCTACATCGACTTCAACAAGAAGGGGAACGGTTACTACACCTTCAACGAGCGGAAGTTCTCGATCATCACCTTCATGTTCGGGTTCCTGCCGCTGTGGATCGGCCTGATCATCCTCGGCACGTTCCTTCGCGGCCCGAACTGGAACTTCTTCGGCATCTTCGAGCTGTGGGATTCCCACAAGCTCGAAGTGCTCAACAACGTCAACCTCTCCGAGTTCCTGTGGGTCGACACGCTCAAGCAGCCGCTTCCGGCTCCATCGGCCAGCGCCGGCGAGCTGGAAAAGGCTCTGGTGATTCTGAAGCGCGAAGGGCTGGGATTGTTGCTCGTCGCCGGATACCTCCTGGCGCTCCCCCCCCTGATGGCGCTTACGATTTTCCGTCGCTTTTTCATGCGGATGGGTTTTATCCGCTACATGGTTTTCGCCAATCTGGTGCTGTTCATGGCCTGCCTGCCAATCAAGATGGTGCTGCGGTGGGCCTTCAATCTGAAATACATCGTGGCGATTCCCGAGTGGTTCTTCAATATCTGATCGAGTTGAAATGCCTGCTACAGAAGATGTCTGGCGCAACTTACGCACGATGCATGTCGTGTTTGCCGTCAGCTCCGTCGCGCTGTTCGGGGCGACGTGGCTGATGATGGATCGCGACTACGCCGACGAATGGCGGCCGATCCAGCGTAAGAATTTCCGCCTGCAAGCCGATCAGGTCCTGGCTGAAAAACGCGCCCTCGAAAATCAGCCCTTCAAAAAGCAGGAGACCGAGCTCAAGAATCGCATCAAGACGGCCGCAAGCGAGGTCGATCAGCGTCGCAGCGAGCTCGACGCCGACGAGGCCGAGCTCCGACGCGTCGAAGGCGAGTTCCAGTTGCTCTCGCGATACGTCAAAGTGCAGCGGGCAGAGCGAGACAAGGCCCGCGCCGATCTTGACATCGCCGTCCGGGACGGCGCGTTGACGAGAGAGGCGCTCGCCCGCCCGCAGCAGACGTTCGATGCCCAGCAGGCAAAAGTCGACGAGCTGGAGCACCAGTTGCAGGAGCTCCAAGCCAGGCTCGACGCAGCGAAAGACAAAGTCGCGGCGATCACCAAAGTCCGCGACGATGCCGATGCCGCCCTGAAGAAGCACCAGACCGATCTCGATCGTCTCGACAAGACCCTGGCGCAAATTCAGCCTACGAAACCCGCCGAGAAGTTCAAGCGCTGGCTGATGGAGCTCCCCATCATCGACGGCTTCAACGGCCCCCTCAAAATCAATCAGATCTGGCTCCCGGACCTGACAATCGGCCTGGGGGGGATGGCCGAAGTCGCCCGCTTCGATCGCTGCGTCACCTGTCATGCGAACATCGACCGCGTCGGCGCGGGCAACGTCCCGTCGTTCCCGCACGATCCGCACGGCGTCACGATGGAGAACGCCGACGAGTTCCTCGAGGGCAAGAACCGCAAGCACGAGGACGGCGCCCCGAAAGGCTACGGCCACCCCTTCTCGACGCATCCCAATCCCGACCTGTACCTCACTTCGTCGAGCCCGCACCCAATGCAGAAATTCGGCTGCACCGGCTGCCACGAAGGGCAAGGCTCGGGAACCATTTTTCAAAATGCCTCGCACACGCCGAATTCGCCCGGGATCGGCGAGCTCTGGCACCGGAAATACGGCTACGTCAACAATCACTTCTGGGAATTCCCGATGTATCCCAAGCGGCTGGCCGAGGCCGCGTGCGTCAAGTGCCATCACAACGTCGTCGAGTTGGGGGTGAATCCCAAATTCGGCGCTTCGGCCCCCAAGCTGTATCAGGGTTACGAGCTGATCCGGCAGTACGGCTGTTTCGGTTGCCACGAGATCAACGGCTACAATGCCGGCAAGCAGATCGGCCCCGACATGCGGCTCGAGCCACAGACTGAAGAAGAAGCCGAGCGGATCGCCGCCGACCCGACCGCCGTCGCGGGGACGATGCGCAAAGTTGGCCCCGGTCTGCGGCACTTCGCCGCCAAAACGAACAAAGCCTGGGCCGAATACTGGGTGCAAGAGCCGAAACGCTTCCGCCCCGAGACCCGGATGCCGCAGTTCTTCAATTTGACCAACCAGCAGGACGCTCACGGGAAGGATTTGCAGCCGGTCGAGATCGCCGGGATCGTGGCTTTTCTGTTCGAGAAATCCGAGCCGGTGAAGCTCGACGAATGGGCCGCCGACTACACCCCCGACGCCGAGCGCGGCCAGCGGC
>JAGVKR010000514.1 GCA_020050375.1 Planctomycetales bacterium | reverse complement strand
GGCGCGTTCCTGCGGCGAAGAGCGGGCCGAGCATCCCCTGATCGGAACCATCGACCGGTTCACCCGCTGCCGGATATTTTCCGAGAAACATCCGGTGCAGCATTTCCCAATCGAGACCGGCAGCCCGTTCGGTCTGTTCGTCGGCGGCAATCGCAGCATCGCGCGCGACCGCGGCGGCGGAAACGACTCGTTCGCTTTCATCGGATGGCGCTTTGCTCGCGAGCCCTTCGAGCAGGGCCTTCGCGGCGTTCAATGCGGCAAAAGCGGAATTCGCCGCATAACCCGCGCGTTCGTCGTCCGCATGCGATTCGCTGATGAAAACGACCGCGCGTCCTGCCGCTTCTTCGGCAGTGCACATTTCCACCGGGTCGATCGCTTCGCCGGCCGCCAATGCCTCGGCCAGACGCACCGCCCGTTCGAGCGATCGGAGAGATTCCGCCGATTCCGACGTGTTGGATTTACCGAGAAATAGCGGCTGAACGCGGCGGGCGCAACGCGCCGCGAACGCGACGAGGGCGAACAGCGGAAGCTGCTTCAGGTCGCTGCTGGTCGCGGTTTCGGCCATGAATCCAGTTCGAGAGGGGCGACGCTGTCCGCTCGTTGAGCCCAACCGGCCGATCCGGCCGGCGCGCAACACGGCTCCCCCAAACATAGCTCACGATTTCGCGACGACAAAGGGCTTCAGGCTTGAGACTTGGGGCGTGAAGTCGAAGTCAGGGAGAAGGTTGGAGCCGAAGACGGGGAGAAGGAGAGACGGCGAGACAAGGAGATGGGGAGACGGCCTCATTCTCCTTGTCTCTCCGTCTCGCCGTCTCTCCGTCTCCCCCTCTCTCTGTCTCCAAACTTCTCAACACCCGGACCTTTTATCTCAAGCCTCGGGCCCCAAGCCTCAAGCCCGTTCGGCGTCACAGAATTTCGAGCGTTGGCATCGACGGCGTTTCGAGCAGCGAGCGGGCGATCTGCATCGCCACCTGCTCGCACATGCTGAGCAGGTACGTTCCCGACGGGCTTTGTTCCGAAATCGCATCGCGGATCCGGCCGGCGTCGCCGTTGATGCGGATGCCGGTTTCCATCGGGATCTCACCGAGAAACGGAACCCCCATCTCCGCCGCCTTCTGCTTCGCTCCGCCGCGACCGAAGACGTCGCCGCTCATGTTCTCGACGATCCCCAACACGGGGATCTTCACCTTGCGGAACATGTTGAGCGCCTTGACGGCATCGAGCAGCGCCAATTGCTGCGGCGTGCAAACAATCACGGCGCCTGCCAGACCCAACAGCTGCGAGAGCGTCAGCGCGATGTCGCCTGTGCCGGGCGGCAGGTCGATGATCAGGTAATCCAAATCGCCCCACGCCGTCTCTTGCAGAAACTGCTGAATCGTGCGGTGCAGAATCGGCCCACGGACGATCACCGGCTCGTCGGCGTTCACGAGAAAGCCGATCGACATCAGCTTGAGCCCCTGAGCGTCAATCGGCTGAATGCGCCGGATGACCTGACCATCCGGCCCCTTTTGCTCGACGATTTCGGGGCGGTGATTGACCCCCAGAAGGTGCGGAACGCTCGGGCCATATATGTCGGCATCCATCAGCCCGACCTTGGCGCCGAAATGCTGGAGTCCAACGGCGAGCGCCGCGGCGACTGTGCTCTTGCCGACCCCACCCTTTCCACTGCCGACGGCGATCACGTTTTTGGCCCGCAGCCCGATCGCGCCGCCGGTTTCCTTTCCTTTCACTTTCCACGAATAGGGCACCGTCAACGGACCGGCCTGAGGCAGTCGCGCGGCCAGAACCGCCTCAATCGACTGCGCAATTCGTTCGCGCCGCGGATAGGCCGGCGTAGGAAGCTCGACACTCACTTCGACCGAATTCCCGGCGCCGATGCGAACCTGCCGGACCATATCGAGCTCGACCAGGCTGCGTCCGATCTCAGGATCATTGACCATCCGCAGGCATTCGCGGACTTGGGTTTCGGTCAAACTAATGTCACTCATGGAAGAAACTTTCGTAGTGTGGACTTCAGTCCACACGAGATTTTTTGCCGCGCCGGTCGAAGTTGGTCCGACTGACGGAACGCGGAATCCAATCCAACCCGAAGCGTTGGCAAAAGAATCCCTGGACCTCGTGCACGCATTCCCTCGCTAACGCTTCGGGTTAGGATTCGCGAAACGATTCCGCAGACAATGCGCGTCGTTCACCCGTGCAAGTTGGATTTGCCACTTTTACCAAGCCTGTGACTCCATCGCAATTGCCGCGACCGGGCATGCCACAGCACAAACGCTGCAACTGATGCACGACTGCGGCGCGACGACGATCTCCGTTCCCCGGACGAGATACAGGCAATCGGTCGGGCAGACGCGCAGGCAATCGCCACACAGCGTGCAGCGTCGCTCGTCGATCCGGGGGAGGTCCTGTCGAGGCATGGCTCTGTTTCGTGTTTTATTTCCGCCGAGCACACCTTGGAGTGTTGGCTGAAGCCAACACGAATCAAATCCTCGTGTGGACTGAAGTCCACACTACGACAAACATTCGCACTCACTCACTTCAATCGCCGCATGAATTTTACAAACTCAGCGTCGAGCTGTTGCAGGTCTTCGCCGAATGCGGCGCGGAAGTCGGCGAGGCGTTCCTGCGGCTGATTCCAGATGAGGGTCGGTTTTTCGGCGATACGATTCAGGTACTCGATGTACGCCTCTTTTCGCGTTTTGATCAGAAAATAGCTGAGCGCCCAAGCTTCCGCATACGCTTCGCCCGCCTGATTCGAATCGGTGAACCGGGCGTCCGATTGGAGCAGCGTGACCAGCGCGTCCGCCGGGCGGCGAGCGAGATACGTTTGAAACTGCTTGAGCCGGAGATCGTTGACGGCGCCAACCGTCTTCCAGCCCGAGCGGCTCGTGAGATCCGGAGTTTCGAAGTACATCGCCATCCCTTCGGAAAGCCAGAGCGGGTTGTCGGCATAGCGCGTGTGCATCCCGCTGTTGAAGGCGATCTGATGCGTCGCCTCGTGGACGACCGTGGCGATGTTGAAGGGAGCGGCGGCGAGCCTTCGAGAAATCTCGGCCACGTTTCGGGCCGGCTCCTGGCCCGAGGCGGTGAGGTCGTAGAGCGCGATCCGATTCGTGCCGATCGAGTAATACCCTTTCGCGGAAGCGACATCGGGCCCGGCGTCCCTCGACGCGAACTCGGCGAACTGCTTCTCATTGGCGAAGACCAAAGCAATCAACGGAAACTCGGGTTCGCGCAGCTTGATGCCGCGCTGCTTGACGCCGCGCTGCTTCCAATAGTCATGAAATGCGCTATAAAGTCGCTCGAAGAGCGCGCCACACCACTGCGCATATGGCTTCCCGGCGTGCGAGCAGATGACGTAGTGCTTTGTCACGACGATCTCACAATCGCTCCCCAACTCGGTCGCGAGTTGCCGGCCGAGCGCTTCGGCGGACAGCGGCGTGAATTTCTCGTCCGTCGTCTCGCGCGTGACGAGCTGTTCTTTCTCGACCGTCCAGAGCCGACCGTCCGGCCCCTGCACGAGAAGCCCCCCGTCCGTGGCTTCCGTCAGGACTCGGCCGGCAACCAGTCGCTCGGTTTTCATGTCGTCTCGAAATGTGACGTGCTCGAGGGGGGCCGATTCGGGTTGGGCGGCGGCGCCGCACGAAACGGTTTGGGCCGCAACAGGCAAGAATCGGGTGCCGGGGTCAGAGCGGTTGAGGAAGATCCGACGGGATGGCATCCATCGCTTCTGCCGAAGAGTGGATTCGATCAGAGTCGATTCGCGAGCGATGGCCCCGTCGCACGTCGCGGGGCCATCGCTCGTCTCATGCGACCGCCATCGGCCGATTCGGAGCGGTCCGGCGGATTGCTCATCAAGCTCATTCACCATTCGTCGCTCTGACCCCGGCACCCGAGATTCGTCATCCTTTTCCGCACAATGGACATCGTGCGTTCGCGGGACGCCATCTGCCGTCACGGTGGTGGCCAGCGCAAAGGAGCAGAGAAGAGCCCCCCGGCCCAGGCGGGTGTGTCGAATTCGCTGCGTCTTTTTGGGAAGTGACATCAGATCGAATCAGTCGGGGCAAATCTTGATCGCCGCCTGCCGGGAGGGATCGGGAAGCACTACGACACGCAACAGATTTGTTGCATTTTGAAATACCCATATATCCTATTTTTACAATTTGGTTTATTCGATCTAATGATCATAATGTAATACCAGCATTGTTTTTATGCGCGTTTTTCGCAGAACGATTCGCTGTTGTCGCAAAAATATGAATCATCCCATTCCATTCATTTTCACAGGTCCGGACGCATTTGTTGCGTGTGTTGTTGCGTTCGATCACAAGTTGAGGCCATTGGACGAGATCCGGCGCAACCAGCGAGAGGCGATATTTCTATCCGAACGGCAGGAATTGCGGATACGACAGATGCCGCGGATCGAGCAGATACGATTTTCGCGAACGCAGCAACGCGGTTTGCCACGCCCAAGTTCAAAGCCTGGAGGGCGAAATGAAATAACCAGGCGGCGTGAGCCCCTGGAAAACGTCCCCCGTTGTAGGTCCCAACCCCGGCAGGGGCGATACACGTCGCGTCGGTGTCGCCCCTGCCGGGGCTGATGCGGCGAATACCGATTTCATCCGTGGGTTGGCACCCCCGGGTATTCCATTTCGCTTTCCGGGCTTTGACTAATATTTTCTCGCATTCCGCTTCGGCCGAACAGGGCAACCGGTGGGCGCTTTTCCAGATCGGGGCGATTTTCCGGGAATTCTTCCACGTCCCTGGATGTTTCTCTTGACGCTCCTTCTACTCCGGTAGTAATATCCATCTACCTTGGTAGTAGGTTGAGCGCTTGAGTGAGATTCCGACTGGCTCAGGAGGGGATATCGGCTCATGGGAAAGAGCGCACAACTGGCCGCACTGCAACTGGCCATCATGCGAGTGCTGTGGGAACGGAGCGAAGCGACAGTCGCCGACGTTCGCGAGGCGCTCCTTGCCGAGGGACGCGAGCTGGCGTACACCACCGTCGCCACGATGCTCGCCAAGATGGAACGCAAGGGGCAGGTGACGCATCGGGCCGAGGGGAAGGCGTTTATCTACCGCCCGAT
The DNA here is from genome assembly GCA_020050375.1 of Planctomycetales bacterium. Classification (GTDB taxonomy): domain Bacteria; phylum Planctomycetota; class Planctomycetia; order Planctomycetales; family Planctomycetaceae; genus SIAF01. The sequence continues at coordinate 1,063 of JAGVKR010000514.1, read as the reverse complement.
GCTCGGGCAGGAGCAGGTGAGTCGTTCAATGGTCACGGACCTCGCCACGCGGCTGTTCGGCGGCGACGTGACGCTGATGGTCAGCCATTTGCTGGACGGGAGCGAACTGTCGCGCGACGAGCTGACTCGCCTCAAGGCGCTGATCCGCCGCAAGGAACAGGAGGAACGCGATGCCCGCTGAATTCCTCACCATCTGCGCCGATCTGATTTCGTGGATCGCCACGTATCTGTTGCATTCGACCTGCCTCATGGGAGGCGTCTGGCTGCTTCTCCGTCTTCGTCCGACAACCGGGCCGGCGGTGCGTGAGACGCTCTGGAAAACCGCGCTCGTCGGAGGGCTGATCACGACGCCGGCGCAAATGCTGCTGAATTTCTCGTCCCCGTTCGGCGGGTTGACTTTCACCGTGCCGACGTGGAACGGGAACACCGTTCTCCCCGACGCCACGTTGAAACGGGACGTTTCGGTCGCATTGGAAAATGTGCCGCGCGATGACGAATCGGTCGAATCCCACTACGGCGGGATCTTCCTCGAGGAGGGCCGGACGGTTCCCGAGTTTGATCTGACGGATGCGTTGCTGGCTACTTCGAATGAGCGGCAAGTAACGGTCCCCGAAATCCCCCCGGAGTTCGTCAAACCGGTCATCCCCCGCTCGCCACGCGAAACTCTGCTGCTCGGATTGCTGGCGGTGACTGCCGGTTCGTTCGCGGTCGGCCTGTGCCGTCATCTGTGGCAGACGGTCTCTCTGCGGCGACGACTCGCCGGGGCGAGGGCGATCGAAGTCGGCCCGGCCCGCACGCTGCTCGACGAATTGTGCCGAACGGTTCCCGGCACGCCTGTGGTGCGACTTCTCGCCGCGCCGCATTGCTCGGAACCGGCGGCGTTCGGGATTCGACGCTGGACGATTGTCCTGCCGGCACAGGCCGAGCGAGATTTATCCCCGGATGAACTGCGGTCGCTGCTGGCGCACGAGCTGGCGCATCTCGTGCGCGGGGATATGTGGTGGCTGCTCGTCAGCCGGCTGGTCTGCTCGTGCGGCGGGTTCCAGCCGTTCAATCATCTCGC
>JAGVKR010000738.1 GCA_020050375.1 Planctomycetales bacterium | reverse complement strand
GTCGACCTCGGCGGCGCAACCGGTCATCTCGCCATCGCCGCCTGCCAACGTTATCCCAACTTGCGCGGCACCGTTTTCGATCTGCCGGACGCCCTGCCGCTGGCCCGCGAGATCGTCGGCGCCTCGCCGGTCGCCGATCGGATTGAAATCGCCGGCGGAGATTTTTTCGTCGACCCGCTCCCGCCGGGTGACATCTACGCCCTCGAGCGAATCGTGCACGACTGGTCCGAAGCGAAGATCGCGACGCTGCTCCGGCGGATCCACGACAGCCTCCCGCCGGGGGGCGCGATCCTGATCGCCGAGAAACTGCTGCTCGACGACAAAACCGGCCCTCGCTGGGCCCAGATGCAGAACCTCAACATGCTCACCTGCACCGAAGGAAAAGAGCGCACGCTCGGCCAATATGAAGCGCTGCTGAAACAGGCCGGCTTCGACGACGTGCAGGGCTGCCGAACGACCGCGCCGCTGGATGCGGTGCTCGCGATCAGAAAGTGATGGAAGCTCGAATTGTGATTGGGAATGACGAATGTCGAAATTCAAATGTCGAAGGAAATCCGAAAGACGAAACGCAAAAATGGAAAATATGCCGAACCCCACTTTGACTTTTTGCATTTTGACTTTCCCTAGACATTTGATTTCGAGCTTCGTCATTCCCCTCCGTCCCCTGAATCCCGAATGCCGGATCCTGAATCCTACGCCACGGTTCATCAACGCTTGCTGATCGGTTAGAATCGTTTCCAGACCACAATGGTTTCCAGACTGCGTCCCGATCGCCTTCCATCAGGAGCGACTCCATGTCCGATCACCCCACGCGTCGTGACTTTCTGAAACTCTCGTCCGCCGGTCTCGCGGCGGCAGCGCTCGCCAACGGTCCGATTGCTTCCGCCAAGGGTGCCAACGACAAGCTCATTGTCGGCCTGATTGGTTGCGGCGGGCGCGGCTCGCACGACGCCAAGCTCTTCAGGAACACCCCCAACGTCGAAGTCGCTTACGTTTGCGACGTCGACGAAAACCGCCGTCGCAAGGCGGCCGACGAATTCGGGATCGACTCGCAACACAGCGTCAGCGACCTGCGGCGAATTCTCGACGACAAAGCGGTCGACGCCGTGATCGTCACGACTCCCGACCACTGGCACTCGATCGCGGCGATCGTCGCCTGTGACGCCGGCAAGCACGTCTACGTCGAGAAGCCGATCTCGCACAATATCCACGAGGGGCGGTTGCTGGTCGACGCCGCGGCCCGCAACAAGACGCACGTCCAGCACGGCACGCAGAGCCGCAGCACGCCGATGATGATCGAAGCGGTCAAGCTGCTCGACGACGGAATCATCGGCAACGTGCTGGTCGCCAAGTGCTGGAACATCCAGCGCCGCAGCGCCCTGGCTCCGGGGCAGGATGCCGATCCACCCGCCGAGCTCGACTACGACAACTGGGTCGGCCCCGCGCAGATGATCCCCTACCGCACCAACCGCGTCCACCAGCGCTGGTCGTGGTGGTACCACTTCGGCACCGGCGACATGGGGAACGACGGCGTCCACGACATCGACTACACCCGCTGGGGGCTCGGCGTAAAGACACACCCCTCGAAGGTCACGGCCCTCGGTGGCAAGTACTACTTCAACGACGACCAGGAGTTCCCCGACACGCAGCAGGTGACGTTCGAGTATCCCGGTGATGGGGGTGTCGGCCACCGCAAGCTGCTGATCTACGAACAGCGGCTCTGGTCCAGCAACTACCCCGGCAACGTCGACAGCGGGGCCGAGTTCTACGGCGACAAGGGACAGATGTTCCTGAGCCGGCGCGGCAAGGTCGAAGTCCGCAACGAGCGGAGCGCGCCGGTCGCGACGAACATCAAGCCCAGTCCGCAGAACGACGTGCTGCACGTCAAGAACTTCTGCGATGCGATCCGCGACGGCGCGAAGCTGAACGCTGACCCCCTGATCGGCCACCTGTCGACGTCTCTCTGTCACCTGGGCAACATCGCCACGCGCCTCGGCCGCTCGCTGAACTTCGACCCGCAAAAGGAGCAGATCCTCGGCGACGACGAAGCCAACGCTCTGGTCCGCCGCCCCTACCGCGACCACTGGGCGACGCCGAAGGGGGCGTGAGGAAGTGCAAATGCAGGACCAGCCATGAAACGATCGCGATTGCTCCTCATCCTCATCCTCATCCTCATCGTCGTCCAGATCGTCCTGCTGACCGTGCTGGCGGTGTTCCCCTTCGGATTCGATCATCCTTCCAGGTTTGGGCTCGATTTCGAGGACTTCGCATTGACCGCTTTGCTCTATTGCCTTTGCCTTGCAGGTGGAATCGCACTCTCAATCAAATTGAAGAATTGGCGGACTTGGGTGACGGCACAACTGGCCTTTGGCTTGTTGGCGGTCGCCGTCCATCTTTTGCCGCTGTTCATTTCTCCCCAGGGCGGACGGCGGCACATCGGACCGGCAATGGAAAGTCATCCAACACGAGAAATCCCGCCCGCTGTCGAAGTCGAAGAGTGAGGCGGCGGCGCAATTGGACTGTGCGCGGCACCGGAGATCGGGGAAAATGTATGACGCGCTCTCGTTTTATGGCGGCCGCCGATGTTGAATTATATGTAATTTTGTATACTTACTGTCGGTTTCGCGAGGCACCGAAGTCAATACACCATGTCCGTGGCTCGACAAACGAAAAGTATGCGAATTTCCCGCATTCTACACGCAACATCGACGTTGCGTGACGCTGCAAATCGGCGTTTTGAGGGCATCGCTCACATCAACAAGCTCAAACGGGTCGCGCTGACTGCCCTCGTTTGTCTGGTGCTCGCTACCGGTGCGCTGGCCGCCGATGGCCGGTTCGAAATCACCTTCTCGCCACAGGTCCGCCGCGAGCCTTACAACGGGCGGGTGTATCTGTTTTTCAGCAAACAGGAGAATCGCGAGCCGCGCTTTGCCGGGCGTGGCCCGGCCCCCGACTGGTTCCATCCCGAGCCGTTTCTGGCGGTCGACATCGAGAACTGGAAGCCGGGCGAGCCGTTGACGATCGACCCGTCGATCGCCAAATGGACGCTCGCCTTCCCGAAGCCACTCGCCGAGCTCGACCTCGACGGCCATCGCGTCCAGGCGGTGGCGCGATTCAACCCCTACGAGCGGAATGTCGCCACCGGGCCCGGTAACGGGTACAGCCCTCCGGCTGAGGCCGACGGCAAGGGGCTCACG
>JAGVKR010000552.1 GCA_020050375.1 Planctomycetales bacterium | reverse complement strand
CGAAGGGCGATCGTTCATCTTCGTGGTCGACATGTCCGGCAGCATGCAGGGGGATCGCTTCCGGCGGGCGACGGGCGAACTGGCGCGGTCGATCAACAAGCTCAGATCGGAGCAGTCGTTCTACGTCTTCTTCTTCAACGACCGGACCTATCCCCTGTTCGACCCCAAGCCCGCTCGCGGGATCCTCCCGGCGAGCCCCAGCAATAGGGCCCGCGCGATTCGCTGGATCCGCTCGCGAGAGCCGTCGCGGACCACCGACCCGAACCTGGCGCTGCTGCAAGCCCTTGAGATGAAACCGGACGTCATCTTCTTTCTGACGGACGGGGAGCTCGATGACCCTTCCGGAGTGCGGTCGATGATCCGCGCGAACAACAAGTCAAAGGTGGTCATTCACACGATCGCCTTCGAAAACGAAGACGGGGCGACCACGCTCGAAGCGATCGCCCGCGAGAACAAGGGGGAGTTTCGCTTCGTGAAGTGATGGGGCGATTTACTTCTCGCGAAACCGCAAGTTGGGCTTCTCGACGGTGACGATCGTATTCGGCGGGACACTCTTCGTGAGCGAAACGCTGGCGCCGACTTCCGAGCCGGCTCCCACGACCGTCTCGCCCCCCAAAACCGTCGCATTGGCGTAGATCACGACGCCGTCTTCGATCGTCGGATGCCGTTTCCGCCCGCGAATGATGTTGCCATTTTCGTCCCGGGGGAAGCTCAATGCTCCCAGAGTGACCCCCTGGTAGATCCGCACTCGGGAAGCGATATCGCACGTCTCGCCGATCACAACGCCGGTCCCGTGGTCGATGAAGAACGACGGGCCGATGTTCGCGCCGGGGTGAATGTCGATCCCCGTGCGGCTGTGGGCCCATTCGGTCATCATTCGCGGAATGATCGGGACCTGCAGCCGATACAGCTCGTGCGCCATCCGCTGGATCGTGATCGCCTCGACCCCAGGGTAGCAGAAGATGATCTCGTCGAGGCTCGTGGCCGCCGGATCGCCGTCGTACGCCGCTTGCACGTCGGAGGCCAACAGCCCGCGAATCCGCGGAATCGTTTCGAGAAACTGAATGGCCTTGGCCTGTCCCAGCGCCTCGAAATCGACGTCGCTGCCGGCGCCGCACGAGACGCTGTGGCGAAGGTCGTGCTCGTGCCTGAGCGCCCGGGCAATCTGCTGAGTCAGGCCGTCGTGCAGCCCGTCGACCAGGTCGCCGATGTGGAAGGCGACGTTGCCGTGGTGCAGGTTCTGCCGGCGGCGGTAGCCGGGAAACATGACTTCCTTGAGCGACTCGGCGATCTCGATCACCGTATTCAGATTGGGGAGCGGGCAATGCCCCAGATGGTTGATCTTTTTGATCGTCTGAAACGTCTCGATGATCCGAGCGGTCAGATCCGGGAGCTCTTCCTTGCGTCGCAGGTCGGTGGCCATACAAATTGCCCAGGAGTCAAAGTTTGACGCCGAATTGTAGGTCCCCCTCAAAACAAGCGTCAAGCGCAGGCTCGGCGCAGCCCGCAGCATTGTCATCGGCAGCGAAAGCGGGAGGAGTTGAACCGACACCGCTCGTCGTAGCGTCTCGTGCTGCTCGTCAGGCGAACTTTTTTCGTATATTTCGCGTCTTTCCTGGTTCAAAACTCATTTTGGTCGATCGGCGCTCGATCACTGCCTGTTGCGGTGTCAAGTGTGTCGCACGCCCGTGTCACACGCCCGACTGCGCCGTTCGAAAAAAAGTCCCCTTGCCTTGGATCGGGGGGAGAAGTATCTTCCACCCCCTCGACTCCCCCTCTCAATTTCCATTTCAATTCCGCCCCCCACGGACACCTCCGCGATGCTGACGGTCTGCGCACGATCGCGCGGATCTGTCGATCACCGCCGGTCTTCGTGAGAAATCTCCTGCGCATGCCGGCAGGGAGCTTGCCGATGATCGCCATGACGCTTCGCGGGAACCTCTGCGCTGCGCTGATGCTGTTGGCTGCGACGGCGGCGAGCGCCCAGGATTTTCGCGTCGCAACGACGATTCGTGCTGTCAGTGCCAAGTCCACCGGCAAGTCGTCGGAGAACGTCGGACACGATACGGCTCTGTTTCACGCCGGCAAGGTGTATGACTCTTTCGATGCGGCGAAGATTACGATCTTCGAGCCGGCCGAGGAGCAATTCGTGATTCTCGACCAGTCGAGACGCCTGGCGACGATTGTGAAATTCGACGAAATTGAGGCGGTCCTGAACCAGGCCATGCATCGAGCCGAACAGAAGCTGGTTTCCGTGCAGGGGAGTAAGAACGAAGCGGAGATCAGGTCGGCGAAACTCCTGAAATTCCAACTTCACCCGCGTTTCGACGAAGAAAAATACAACGCAGCCCGGCGGAAATTGGATCTTTCAAGCCGATACCTTGTGTACTCGGTCCAATGCGAACCAGCCGGATCGACCGAAGTTGTAAAGACCTATCTCCAATTCGCCGACTGGGCCGCGCGACTCAATTTTGTCGCCAACCAGAACAGCCCGCTTCCCGGTCCGCGGTTGGAGCTCAACCAGGCCTTGCTCCAACAGAACGTGTTGCCTTCGGTCGTGGATATGGAATGGCGTCAACCGGGCGGCCTGCACCTCAAGGCCGAGCACAAATTCACCTGGAAGCTCACTCCTTACGATCGGGAGGAGATTCGCAAGTGGGAGCAACTCCGGCACGCGCCCGACCTCAAGCGGGTCCCGCTCTCGAAGTTGCTCGACCGCGCGCCGGGGCCGGGTGTCACGGCGAAACGTTGACGTCAAAAAAAGAGACCCCGTGTCCCAAGGAACACAGAGTCGGAAAATCGCCAGCCGAGGCCGGTTCGGCGTGCCATCACGCGCTGGCAGGATTCGAAACTATTCCTTGCCGGCAAGAGGCTCTTTTTTCTCGGTGATGACGGGGCACTGCGGCGCCAGGTCGGCGTTGAGCTTTGTATAGTCTTTCCACTCTTCGGGAAGATTGTCTTCGTGGAAAATCGCCTCGACCGGACATTCGGGGACGCACGCCTCGCAGTCGATGCATTCTTCGGGGTGGATGTAGAGCATCGACTCCCCTTCGTAGAAGCACTCGACCGGGCACACGACGACGCAATCGGTGTATTTGCAACCGAAACACGGCTCGGCAACAACGTGGGTCATTCTCTTCCCTTTCTCTCGGTTTTTGCCTTGTTTTCGGGCCGAAATCGCCTCAGCCGCTTGCATCCTAGTAGTGGCTATATGGAGTGTCAAGTGAGTGCTTTCCGCGATTTCTCAGCGATGGGAACGGGGCCGAAGGCTTGAGGCGTGAGGCGTGGGACTTGAGGAGATGGCTGGGGCCTGAACCTCAAGCCTCGGGTCCCAAGCCTCAAGCCCTCGCGATCGAGAACCGATGCGAAATGTGCCGCTGGCGCTCTCGACTCGACGGCGCTGTTTGCCTCCAAAAGCGGTATAGCTCCAATTCCGACCCTCTGGTAAATTCCGCCCCGCGTCGCGGAACCGGGCCAATCGTTTGCTCGTCTCTCTCGGAGCCGCCGACCGGAAAAGCACATCACCAGGCTCGCTCGAAGTGTTGCAGGCTGAATCACGACGCGCGCGAAAATGCGTCGTCGATCCCACCCGCCAGCCTGTTGGGAAGGATCCGCAGATTGATGTCACGCAAACTCACGCTGTTTGCCGCCGGTCTGGCGGTCGGTTGTCTCCTCCCGCTGCGAAACGTCGAACTTCACGCGCAGGGAACCGCGAAGAAGAATACCAAGCCTCCGATTCGCCCCGCGCAGGGTGTTGCCGACGAAGTCACGGCGCCGCGTCCTAAGCCGCGCGCGCTCCCGCGAAGCGAGTCGCCGTCCGCCACGCCTCCCGAATCGTCGGAAGCGACGCCGGAGAGTCGTCCGACGCGTCCCCGTGCCGAGGCCTTTCGCGTCGAGAAGCTCAGCCCGGAGCTCGAGCAGATCCTGAAGGATTGGGAGGCGCATTCTTCGCAGATTCAAAAGCTCACCGGCATTTTCAAACGCCACCGGTACGACCACTTGTTCGAAGTCGAATACCAGTCGTTCGGAAAATTCGCTTACGAAATGCCAGACAAGGGGGCCTACCAGTTCGAAGGGGCCAAACTCCCCAAAGATGCCGTCAGCCAAAAGAAGAACGCTGACAAAAAGCCCTACGCCCTGAAACCCGATCAGCCCCAGAACTGGGTCTGCAACGGCAAGGAAGTCCTCAAAATCGACGCCAAAACCTACGGAAAGGTCTTGATCCCGCCTGAAAACCAGGGGGAAAACATCATCGATGGCCCCCTCCCGTTTCTGTTCGGAATGAAAGCCGAGCAGGCCAAGCGGCGCTACGTGTTCGAGTTGATCAAGGATGAGGAGAAGACCGCCGGCTACAAAGACGAGATCTGGCTCGGCGTGAAGCCCCGATTGCCCAAAGACGCCGCCAACTGGCGCGAGGCGAAAGTCATCATCAACCACGTGACCTATCTGCCGATGGTCGTCAAGCTCGTGGAACCTAGCGGCAATGCAGACACCGTCCACATCTTCAGCGAGGTTCAGGCAAACCCCAAGACCTCGCTGATCAAGTTCTGGGAGAAAGATCCCTTCAAACCCGATCTGCGAAAACTTCAGCTCGTGCAGGACTCGAAGGAGGCGCCACCTGGCATCGCTCCGTCACAGGCGCCCGGCACGAGCGCTCGGCCTTCAACGGGCAAGG
>JAGVKR010000695.1 GCA_020050375.1 Planctomycetales bacterium | reverse complement strand
GCCGCAGCACGCGGCTGTTCGGCGGTTGGCCGCCCGCAGCGCGATCGACAGCCATTCGTTCAAATGCCGCGGCTCGAGAGGGACGCGCACGATGGCCGAAAGGTAATGTGACTTGGGACCAAATCGTGCCATCCAGGTCCAGGTGTCACCGATGTGGGCCAATTGCACATTCGTCGCAAACAGCTCGAGATGGCGGCGGAAACAGTCATCCGCGTGATCGCGGAACTGGCTGCGAGCCGCGTGCACCGCATGAAACTGCCGGCGGATGATGCACAGCGAACCACCCGGGCGGACCGTCGCCAGGAGTCGTGCGGTGGCGCACAGTGCTGTTCGTCCAAAGAGGTCGCCGCTATGGACGGACAGGTTTCGCGCCAATACGAGGTTGAAATGGTGTTCCGGAACAGGCAGCGGCTCTGACGCAACGCCGTACGCGCACGTCAACGCCGGCGAAATGCTTCGCGAGGCCCGGACGTTTTCCTGCGAGTCGTCGAGTCCCGAGACGTCGAGGCAGAGTTGGTCGAGAAATCGCAGCAGCTCGCCGCTTCCGCAACCGACGTCCAGCACCCGTGAGCCCACGCCGATCGGACAGCCTTCGAAAATGTGCCTGAGAAGACGGCGCGGCAATCCGGGATCGGGTAGCGGTCCGTCGGAAATCGACGCGAAGGGGAACAAGCCGTCCATGGTTTAGACTCCGGTCATCGTCACATCCACCAATCGGCGAATCAGCGTTCGGCATGGCCCGATCGTTAGAGGCGAGCAGGACGCCTCCACGCAGTCGGCGGCCCACGACGATCAACCTGTTGCTCGGCAGTCGATTGAGAGAAAGGCGGCGGAGTCTACGCCGAACGACAGGAACGGTCAATAGGGCTCCTCGCGCGGTGAGAGTCGAGATCTCGTGCTTTTTTAGCCCCCCGTCCATGACGGGGGGCTGTCGTGAAGCGGCTCAACGGCGCCCGGATTCCCGAAGCATCGGTTCGAGTTCTTCGACGAAGTCGTTGACGTCCTTGAATTCGCGATAGACCGACGCGAACCGGACAAACGCCACCTGATCGACTTCCCGCAGCATGTTGAACACCCGTTCGCCGATGTAACGGGCGGGAACTTCGCGGTCGAAGTTCTGATAGATGTCGGACTCGACCTCGCTGACAATCCATTCGATCTGTTCGCCGCTGACGGGGCGCTTGAAGCAGGCTTTTTCCAGGCCGCTGCGGATCTTCTCGCGGTCGAACGGGACGCGCGAGCCGTCTTTTTTCACAACTTTTAGCGGCGTCTGCTCGATTCGCTCGTACGTCGTGAAACGGCGGGCGCATTTGATGTTCAGGCACTCGCGTCGACGGCGTATCGCGAACTCTTCGCTCGTCCGCGAATCGATCACCTTCGTCTCGCTCTGCCGGCAGAATGGACACAACATGGCGCGGCGATCTCGTCTCGAACAGAAACAGCGGCCGGGAGCCAAGTCGGCAGAAAACGGTCGCCGACGCGACTCGCATTCCACTGTATACAGGCCGGCCAGGCTTGCCTAGACCCCCGTCGGCGTGAAATCGGCAGAATTTCTTGACTTTCCTTACCGGTTTACCTACGTTTCCTCCCTTAGAATCATTTGACGTCGATTTGTCGCGTTGCGATTGCGCTCATGAAACTCTCCGCAAAGGCGGAATATGCATGCTTGGCGGTCTTGGAGCTGGCGCTCCGGCACGACCGCCCCGAGCCCGCGCGCCTGACTGAGATTGCCGGACCCAACGGGATTCCGGAACGGTTCCTGGTGCAGATTCTCTTGCAGCTCAAAGGAGCCGGCTATATCACGAGCGTGCGGGGCGCTTCGGGGGGGTATCGTTTGGCCTCCGATCCGCGCGAGATCACGTTGTGGGATGTGGTGCAGACGGTCGAAGGCCCGCCGATGGCTTCGGTCGCCGAGCAGTCGTGCAGCCACACTGTCGGCTGGCACGTGCTCCACGATGTCTGGGTCGAGGCCAACCGGATCGAGCAGGAACATTTGCAGCAAATCGACTTTGCTCAACTGGCCGACGCGGCCCGCGAGCAAAACACGAACATGTATTATATCTGACGTTTCGACACAGAATCTCAAGGCAACAATGGAGACGCTCTGACAATGGCTGATCTCGTCCCCCCCCATGGTGGTTTGACTGAACCCGTTTGCCGGACTGTTCCGGCTGAAGAAACCGCATCGTTCCTGGCTGAGGCGTCGAAGCTCGCCCAAGTTCCGGTCTCGGCGGCCGATCTTTCGTCGGTGTATCGCTGGGCCGACGGCACCCTCAGCCCGCTCACCGGGCCGATGGGGAGCGTCGAATACAACCAGGTGCTCGATCACGCCTGTATCGAACGGGGCGGGAAGAAATACGCCTGGACGATTCCGCTCGCCCTCCCGGTGACGGCCGATCTGGCCAAGAGCCTCAAGCCCGGGCAGAAAGTCGCCCTGACGAATCCGGCCGGAGAAATCGTCGCGACGCTCGACATCAGCGACGTCTTTCCCTGGGACAAGCCCCGGTATCTCAAGAGCGTCTACCTCACCGAGCGGACCGACCATCCCGGCGCCGACATGGTGCTGGTGGGTGACGCCGATAAGACGCACCTCGTCGGGGGCGAGATTCGCGCTCTCCCGCAGCCGAAAAACGCGAAATTCGGCAAGTACGTCCTGACGCCGCGCGAAGTCCGCAAGCTGCTGGCTGGCAAAGGCTGGAAGCGCGTGGTGGCCTTCCAGACCCGCAACCCACTGCATCGTGCCCACGAATACGCTCTGGTCTACGGGCTCGAGAAATTACTGAAAGACGGGCACGAGGCCGGGGCGTGCCTCAACCCGCTGATCGGCGAGACCAAGGGAGACGACGTCAATGCCGAAATTCGTATGCACACCTACGAAGCGCTCATCACCGACCGGGCGCTCGGTGACGGCGACAGCGACCAGAACCTGTGGAAGCCGCGCGGCGAGAGCGTTCCCGATCGCGTGATTCTGCTCGGCCTCGACATCAAAATGTTCTACGGTGGCCCGAAAGAGGCGGTGATGCACGGCATCTACCGGCAGAACAACGGGTTCACCGACATCGTCATTGGCCGCAAGCACGCTGATGCGCCGTACAAAGACGGCACCGCCATCTGGGGCGACTTCGACGCCCAGGAAATTTTCGGCAAGCTGGCCGGCGACTTGAAGATCCAACCGGTGAAAGTCGGCTTTGCGGCGTTCTACGAAAAGATCGGCCGGGTGGACCTCACCGAGAACCACAAAGACGAAAAGCCGATTTCGATCTCGGGCAAGCAGGTTCGCGAGACGCTGGTCAAAGGCGAACAGGTCGACCCGCGAATCATGCGCCCCAGCACGTCGCGGATTCTGGGCGAAGCCATGAAAGGCAAATAAGGCGAGCGGGGCGGCGTCAGCCCCCTGAAGCATTGCATGTCAATCGCTTTCGCCGCGCGTCGGCGCGTGGCGAAAGTGTAGCGTCGCGTCAGCCCCCTGAAGCATTGTCCGTCAACCGCTTTCGCCGCGAATAAGAACGTGGCGAAAGCGTGACGGCGCCTCCGGTGCGAGGCTGCGGTTACGATCCCTCGCTGGTCGCGAAGACTCACGGTTTCTTCACCCGGAATTGCCAGTCGATCCCCTGCTTCGGGTTCCCGCCGAATCCGCGCGGCAGAGGAGTTTCGAGAATCGAAGCCTGCAGCTCGTGCCGCCGGCGCCTCCCCTCCGCTCGTGATTGACTGATCGCCGCGTTTCGAACCGCCCGGTAGAGCCATGCCACCGGGCGGTCCGGTAGCGGGTCCTGCGTGACGAGCCGGCAGAAGGCGTCCTGGACGGCGTCGTCCGGATGGGGGCAACAACGACCGGCCCAGAGCCGTAACGCCGCTGCGTGGTTGTCGATCAGTTCGGCGAGTTGAATGGCACTCAGCGGCATGATGTATCTTTGTAACTTAATGACGCCGGCCAACCTGTTTGTTTTCAGGATTTCCGGAAATATTGTTTCCGGCAGGATCGAGCGCCATTTTTCATCTGTTCTACGTCGTTCCTGAATGTCGGTTCGCTACGATTCGTTCGACATCACGGGGCCCTCGATGAGGCAAGGTTCGTGAGACGAAGTGCGGTGATTGCCTTGTTCTCGGGCAATCGACCCTGCCGAATGAGCGGTGTCGATGGTCGAGGAGTCCCTGTGCGGGGGTCAGAAGCAGCTTGTCGCAAGAGAGCGTAAGTGATTTGCTGCCGGTTGGTTGCGGATGTCCATGCGGCCTATACGGTGCGAGTCGCGGCATGTTTTGGAACGGCGCTTGCATTCTCGTTCCGTTAGACACGCTGCGCTCGCGGGTCGATACCCAGTTTCGCGAGTCTTAAGGAGTGTGTCATGGAGTGCGGATTTCTGATCGACATGGATGGCGTCATGTATCGCGGGCACCAGTTGATTCCGGGCGCAGACCGGTTCATTCACGAGTTGCTCGAACGCCAGATCCCGTTTCTGTTCCTCACAAACAACAGCCAGCGGACGCGGCGCGACGTCGCCGTCCGCTTGCGACGGATGGGGATCAGCGTCACCGAAGATCACATCTTCACGTGCGCGATGGCCACGGCTCGATTCTTGGCCCAGCAGAAGCCAAACGGCACCGCATACGTGATCGGTGAAGGGGGCTTGCTCCAGGCTCTGCACCACAACGGCTACTCGGTCGTCGACCACGACCCCGATTACGTCGTCGTTGGTGAAGGGCGCGCCTTCAACTGCGAACAAATCGACGCCGCTGTGCGGATGGTCTTCGCCGGTGCCAAACTAACCCACATTGCGCACCATTTTCGGGAGGAAAGCGACTCCTGAGTGTTTAAGTGATTGTATGAACGGTCACTCGAACACAAGCAGGAGGCGCGAATG
>JAGVKR010000412.1 GCA_020050375.1 Planctomycetales bacterium | reverse complement strand
CTTGCGTTCCAGCAGCGCCCCCATCGTTTGTGTCGACGGTTCGGCGCGTTTCCCGAGCCCCAGCCAGCCTTTGATCACGTACCAGTCGATCTGCACGCGGCGGACGGCCACATCCAGCGGGACCAGGCAGGCGAGGGCGATCAAAAACCAGTCGAAGATCTGCCGCGAGCTGCGTTTCGGCTGGCGGTTGTAGTTGTAGATCTCTTCGGCGGTCGAGTCTTTTCCGAGCGCCTGGCCGCCGGTCTTCTCGGCGATCTCGTTGAGGACGAGCGGATTCGAGCGGAACCGCAGGTATTCGGGGGAATAAGGGATGATGAATCCGCCGAAGGCCCGGTCGTCCTGCCGATCGCCGGCGATCGGCGCGGCGACGATGTGATAGCGCCCTTTTCCCCAGAGGGGGACGTTTGCCTGATAGCGACGGGGGCTGATCTGCTTGAGCGGAATGGTTTCGGCCTTGTCGCGCGGCCCGGTGATTCGCGCCTGGATTTCGAGAAACTGCTCCTGGTCGTGAAAGTCCTCGACGACGATGACTCCCTCGTTGCCGGAGGTGTAGGTCCACATCCGCAAATGGCCCGCCTTGTGGACCCGAGAAATGCGCGTGATCAACTGCTGAACGAACGCCGCGTACTTGTCCCAATCCATCCACTGTGCGGCCCAGTTGGGAGAGAGGTCGGAAGTGAACGCCGCCGTCTGCCCCAATCCATAGCGCCAGACGGCCAGAATCGGGTCGATGTCCCCGTCTTCTTCGCTCTGTTCACCGGGGACCTGGAGGACGGTCATCGCCGGATGCGGCTTGGCGGTGGTGATCACGTACCCCTTGAGAGGGGGCATCGCATCGATCCCCTTGAGGAGGCTCTGATCGTCCATCCCGACTTCAGGGGTGATCGTCTTGTTCTGGATCATGCTCCGCTTGAGGGTCTTCGACTCTTTGATGAAGATCGCCGGGAGCTGATTGGAGTCGGAGGGGAAGTAGTACCGCCCGCCTGTCGCCGAGGCGACGTTGCGGAGTAGGCCGATCTCGTTTCCGCCGTGGGGAAAAATGGCGACGGTCGAGATGCTGACCTTGTTGTCGACGTAATCCTGGAGGGTGGCCGGCGGGGCCGGCTGCGGGTCGCCGTCGGAGATGATGATCATGTGCTTGGTGGCGGCGTCGCTCTTTTTCAGCTCGGTGATCCCCATTTGCATCGTCGTTGAGAAGGTGGGCATGTCGCCCGGCTCGGCGGCGTTGATTTTGGGGACGAGTTTTTCGTAATCGCCGGCAGGAGTGAGCTTGAAGATCCATTCGACGCCGCGCGTGGGATGGTAAATGAGGACGCCGACTTCATCCTGCGCGCCTAAGACCTTGATCGCCTGCTTGGTGATCCGCTTGGCCCACGTGTTTCCTTCGGGGAACTCACAGGTGTGCAGGACGATGACCAAAGCCCCTTTGGGGAGCACTTTTTTCTGGGAGATATCCATCGTCACGGGCAGGGCGTCTTCAACGACGGTGCAGTGATAGCCGCCGGGACCGAAGCTGTTCGCTCCGCCGACCATCAAAAAACCGCTGCCAAAGTTGTAGACCGCGTCGCGCATCGCCTGAAGCTGCACGGTGTCGAAGGCGTCGGCCGGCGCGTTCACGAAAATGATGCAGTCGTATGGCAGCAGCGACGATGAATCGCGGGGGAAGTCGTAGGAGGACTGGACCTCGACGGCATGCTTCCCCTCGCGCAGGGCGCCTGCCAGCGGCTGCCAGTCGCGGGGGTCTCCCTGCGGATCGGTGACAACCAGAACTTTCCCTTCCCCTTCGAGAAAGAGCGAGTTGATGACCTTGTTGTTTTTGTCGATGCTGTCTTTGCCACGGGGAACTTCGATCGTCGCCGCGTATTCGTAGTAGCCGGCGTTGCGGAGCTGGATGGGGACCGTGTAGCGATTCTTGCCGGCCTGAAACTTGACCTGCTGCTCGGCGATCAGCTTGCCGTTTTCCTCCAGCCGCAATGTGCCGTCGCCCGCCGACAGTGACGACAGGACGATCCCCGCCTCGTAGTTCTCGCCGAGCTTGACGAACTGGGGAAGCTCGAGCCGTTCGAGCCAGACTTCCTCGTCAAAGTTGTACTGAATGGGGATCACATCGACCGAGACCCCCTTGGCTTTCAAATCGTCGACGATCCGATCGAGATTTCCTTCGGTCTGCGTGCCGTCGCTGATCAACACGATTCGCCCCTGCGTTTCCTCAGGGAGCATGGCGGCCGCCAGCGACAGCCCCTGCTCGAGGTTCGTGGCTTCCTTGTCGATCAGCGAGTTGAGGATGACGTTGTTGGATTCGAGCGGGACCGAGCTGCGGGCCGGGAACTCGACGGCGGCATTCTTGCCGAAAATGATCAGTCCCGCCTGATCGCGCTGGGGTTTTTTCGTGGCAGTCTCGGCGATGAATCGGAGAGCCGAATCTGTCGAACCCTCGCCGATCGAGTCGGAAACGTCGAGGGCGTAGACGACCGATAGCTCGTCGCGCGTGCGCACGGCACGCGGGTCGGCGAGCAGAATCACGAAGAGTCCCGTCAGGATCAGACGAATTTCAAGCGCGATCGTCGAGCGGATCCGGCCGAGGCCCGCGTAACCGGCCGCGTGCATCCACCACATCCACGGCGTGAACGCGAGCAGCACGAATGCCGCCGGCCGCGCAAAGAGCAGGCGGTGCGAGAGCTCGAGATACAGACAGGCTGCCGAGAACAGCACGAGGAACAGGACGAGGGGGAGCGCATCGACCGGCCGCACGCGCTTTCGCGGTGCGGGAAAGAGGCTCGCCAAAATCCGTTTTCCGAACGCCATGCCCGCTCCCGTTGACCGTCAACTACGTTCCAGTTCCCGCCAAGGCTTGTGAAAACGCCGACTGACTCGACGGCCGCATACCGCTTGGAGTGTTGGCTTCGGCCAACACGACACAACATCGTGTGTGGACTGAAGTCCACACTACAAACTCTCAACCGCCTCACAGCTCCAGCTTCACGACGCGCCGATTCCCCGTGTCGGCCACGAAGACTCTCGAATGCGAGTCGACCGTCATCCCCCAGGGAGTCGTGAATTGGCCTTCCGCTGAACCGGCCGTCCCATACCTTCCCAGCAGACGGCCGCGCAAATCGAACTTCGAGACGCGCCCAGCCCCGTATTCGACGACAAGCAATTCGCCGGCGGGACTCAAACAGATGTCGTAAGGATAGTTGAGGCTTCCTTCAGAATCTCCCAGGACCTCAACGAGCTCGCCCTTCTCGGAAAACACCTGGATGCGGTTGTTGAAGGCATCGACAATGTAGATCCGTCCCTCGTGCCAGAGCATCCCGCTGGGGCGCAGGAACTCGCCCGGCCCCGTCCCCGGCTTGCCGAATTCGAGCAGAAAGGCTCCCTGCTTGTCGTACTTCTGCACGCGATCGTTGTCGCCGTATTCGCCGACGTACAGGTTCCCGGCCTCGTCTTCGACGACGGCGACGGGGTAGATGTATTGGCCCGGCTCGCGCCCGAGACTCCCCCGCATTTCGAGCACTTCTCCCTGATCGTTGAAAAAGACGATGCGATGATAATGTGTGTCGGCGACGACGAGCCGCCCGTCGCGGAGGCGGACGATTTTCTCCGGCTTGCCGACAGAATACTCGGGCATCCACCACCGGCGGAGAAGGTCGCCCTGGTCGTTGTAGACGAGGACCCTCCCGGCGTTGTCGAGAACGTAGATGTCGCCCGATTCGGTCGCGTGGATGGCGCGCGGCGTGGGGATACTGGTCCCTTCGGCCGGCAGCGACCAGGCGGAAATCTTCTTGACCGGCAACTGGGGCGCGGCATTGCTCTCGGCGCACCCCGCCGACAGCACGCACATCAGCAACACGGCCAGCAACTTCAGCAGCACACGATCGCCCCGCTTCCATGCCGGAGATTGCGGCCGATGGAAAAACCGTCGCTGCGCCCCGGAGTTTTCATCGCGCAATTCGATTTCGGCGACCGCTCCGCAGGTGCGCGACGACTGCACGACGAGCGGGCTGTCGGCGCACGCGGCGACCGACAATTGCTCGGGCCGATACCCGCG
>JAGVKR010000091.1 GCA_020050375.1 Planctomycetales bacterium | reverse complement strand
GCTCGACCCGCCGCAGCCTGTCGAGGCCGGCGAATTCCGGGAACTCGGGAAGCTTGCGCAGGATTTCGTCGCGGCATGGGTATGGTTCGGCAACGCGCCGGCCGAGGAGATCGCAATCGAGATCGAGCGTTACCAGCGCCTCGGTTACACGGTCAGCGACGCCAACCTGCGCGCGGCGGCGTTGCATCGCATCAAGGATCAAACTGCGGAGGCCGGCGGTGCGTTGCATTACAGCACCCTCGACGCCGATTCGGCGTGGGTCGAAAAAGTTATCGCGCGCTGTTGGGCAGCTGGCGGTGAGGAGTGATCTCGGCCCCGTTTATTTTTCAGCAGCGGGTCAGAAGTTGTGCCGGATCCCGATCCGAACTCCTTTTTGCGCAGGCAGGCTGCCATGGTCGCTAATTCCGGCCTGGACGGTGAGTGCCCAGTCCTGTTTGAACCAATGCTGTGCTATCCTTTGTGTAGCGAAAAACGGAGAGATGGCCGGGTGGCCACGGCGTAGCCGTCGTAAATTTATGCGCCCAGCGCCTTCAGCCACTATGCGAAGGAATATGAGAAACTTGTTGCCGATGCGTTAAGTACGGAATCAAACGGAGAGATGGCCGAGTGGCCGAAGGCGCGCCCCTGCTAAGGGCGTATAGGACAAAATCCTATCGTGGGTTCGAATCCCACTCTCTCCGCCACGTAGATCCCCTCTCCCTGTCCCTCTCCCCCAAGGGGCGAGGGAACCTTCTGCGAGGCATCCGACGGCACGTTCCGATGCGAGTCATCCACGCGAAGGTCCGATGAACCAACAGAACTCCCCTCGCCTTTCCAGGTAGGGCGCCCTTTATGGATACACTAATCTGGACCGCCACCAATCTGATTGCCAACTTTATTCTGCCGCCGACCCTGTTCTTCGGCCTGATGGCTTTCGGACTGTGGCAGGGCAAAAAGAAGCGGTGGGGGCGCTGGCTGACGGTCGGTTCCCTTGTCCTTTTCGTGCTGCTTTCAGTCGGGGCCGTCGGCCGCTTATTGGTGCAACCGTTCGAGACGGCATCGCCGCCGCTGGATTCCGCGCGCATTCGTGATTTGCCCAGGCACGGTGCGATGATCGTCGTGCTGGGCGGGGGAAGGAGGCTTGGCGCGATCGAATATCCGGGAGGCGAGGCTCTCGGCCCTGCGTCGCTGGAACGTAGCCGCTACGGCGCGCGGCTCGCGAAAATGACCGGGCTTCCGTTGAGCGTTTCCGGCGGTAAACCCGATGGGGGCAACCTGAGCGAAGCGGCTTTGATGAAAGACTTCATCGAGGCCGAACTCAAACAGCCAGTGGCGATTGTCGAGGACCAGAGCTTCGACACGCGGCAAAACGCGCAATACATATTCGCGCGACTCGCCCCGCTGAAAATCGACACGATAGTCCTCGTGACCGACGTCCTGCACATGCCGCGAGCAGCCCGCATCTTCGAAGCGTTGGGTATGAACGTTATTCCGGCACCAATGGATTTTCGCGCCGGAGCTGCGCTGAACGTGATGGATTTTCTTCCCTCTGCGGAGGGGCTGAGGCTTTCGCGCTACGTGTTTCACGGATTAATCGGCGAAGTCTGGTATCGGGCAAGACGGGCGATTGCTGCGGCGGCGCGATGAATCTGCGCCCTTCGCGGGTGGATCACGCCGCCCGGCCACCAACCACGTCACACGTACCACGGTCCTTATTCAAACAGGATTGCTTCGATCCGCGCGGCCACGTCATCAATAATCGCCGCCGGGGCCGCTTCTTTGTTTGAACTTCGCCTTGCGCATCCGCCAATCCAGGGATTTCAACTGGTGGCAATGGACTGCTCCCTGCGTGTCCGTGCCCGACCCCATCAGCGTGACCACCGTGCCGTAGGTCCGGGCGGTAGGTGCTCCGCCTTGCGAGATGGGGCAGATCGTCGCCAGCCCCCGGCTGTTAAAGACCTTGACACTGACCACCAGTCCGAAATGCGGCCCCTTCATTTCCTGCCCCGAAGCCGGGTCGAATTGCAGAGGCACAACGTCGCCGCGATCCGGGGTATAAGTAGGATTGCGCCGAGCCGCGAACCGGGCGCGAGCGTAGGACGCGGCTTCAGCGCGCCGGATAGCAAGTGTAGAGCGCGGCTTCAGCGCGGCGCCGGTTCCCGTCGGGTTGATCGGCGCGCTGAAGCTGCCTACGATTGCGCCCTACGGGGGCCATTGGACGCCAACCCCGCCCCGTCGCAGGCCGCTTTGTGCTATATTTTGCGCCTCGTATCGCTGCGGGGAAAACGTGGGATCGCGCGCTCGTCACCCCGGCGTGTGACGGCCTGCCCCGGCAGGTATTAAGCCGGGGCCGGGGTCCAGGGAACGCGAAGCGACGTTTTCTCTCTGGATTCCGGCCTACGCCGGAATGACGAAATAGCCGGTCATGCCCCCGTTTTGCATCAGAAGTAATCGAAAGAGCACGAATGAATCGAATTGTTTTAGCTTTTATCGCGGTTATCGCGTCCATGGTCCTGCTGCCGGTGCCCGTATCGGCGCAAGGCACGGGTGCAGCTTCATCCGGCGGTGCCATTACAGGCGGCGCTGCCCCTGCAGGTCCGGCCGCGCCGACGCCACAAGGCCCATCGATCCAGAATGTAACAACCCCCGGCTCCGGCGGCGACGCGGGTTCGCGTCCAACGATACGCAACCAGCCCGCCGCACCGGCTGCCGGTGCACCGAGAGGCGAACTGGAAACAGCCGACCGCGCGGACCAGAAGACAGGGGCTGCGGCGCCCGCCACGGCTGACGTCAATCAACGCAACGAGTTTCAGGATTTCGTGACCCAATCGGTCGGGCGCGCGCTCCCGCTGTTCGGCTACGATCTGTTTACGGGCGTCCCGACCACTTTCGCTCCCGTCGATCGCGTTCCGGTGACGCCGGGTTATGTGATCGGGCCGGGTGACGAAATCGTGCTTCGCGGCTGGGGCCAAGTCGATATCGACTACCGGGCGGTCGTGGACCGCAACGGCGCGATCAATATCCCGAAGGTGGGGACCTTCAACGTTGCGGGGCTCCGCTATCAGGACCTGGAGGGGCACCTCAAGACTTCCATCGGCCGCATATACCGCAACTTCGAGCTGAACGTGACTTTGGGTGCGCTGCGTTCGATCCAGGTATTCGTGGTGGGCAACGCGCGCCGGCCGGGCAGCTATACCGTAAGTTCGCTCAGCACGCTGGTCAACACGCTGTTCGCTTCCGGCGGACCGCCGGTCAGCGGTTCGATGCGGCACATCCAGCTCAAGCGCAGCGACAAGGTCGTTACCGAATTTGACCTGTACGACCTGCTGCTCAAGGGCGACAAGTCGAAAGACGTGGCGCTGCTCTCGGGCGATGTCATCTACATTCCGCCAATCGGCCAGCTCGTGGCCATTTCCGGCAGCGTCAATCGGCCGGCGATTTTTGAAACGAAAGGCAAGACCACGCTCGACGATCTCATCGCGCTCGCCGGCGGGCTCACTACCACGGCGGCCGGCCAGAAAGTATCGGTAGAGCGGATTTTCGAGCGCAAGGTCCGCAAGGTCGACGAGTTTACGCTCGACCAGGGTGGATTGGCGCGCGAGCTCAGCGACGGCGACCTGATCCGCGTGTTTGCGCTCTCGGCCAAGTTCGACAATGCGGTCACGCTGCGCGGCAACGTCGCGGCGCCGGCGCGATACCCTTGGCGAGAGGGCCTCCGCGTCAAGGATGTCATCCCCGACAAGGATGCGCTGATCGTTCCGGATTACTGGATCAAGCGCAATCTTGCCGTAGGGAGTGTTATTGGTGCTCCGGGCGGCGATCCCCGAACCTTTCCGGGTGGTGATCCGCGAACTCTTCCGGGTGGCGATCCCCGAACCCTTCCGGGAGGCGATGCCGACGCAAGGCGCACCCTTCCAGGCGGCGGCGTTGCCGATCAGGCGCGGTTACGCACTGAAGTGAAGCGTATCCTGCCTGAAATCAACTGGGACTACGCGGTCGTGGAACGACTCAATCCGATTGATCTGACTCCTGTGCTGATTCCCTTCAACCTTGGCAAGGCGGTGCTCGAAGGTGACCCGGAGCAAAACGTCGTATTACTGCCCGGAGACGTAATCACGGTTTTTTCGCAGGACGACATTCAGGTTCCGGTCGCGCGGCGCACCAAGTTCGTGCGCGTCGAGGGCGAGTTTCGCGTCTCCGGTTTATACCAGGCCCAG
>JAGVKR010000257.1 GCA_020050375.1 Planctomycetales bacterium | reverse complement strand
CTCCAGATCGTCGCGGAGCTGGGCGTGCTGTACCGCGTCGAAACCGTTCTCGGCCCGAATCTGCTCGGCGGCCCGATCCCATTCCGCCGAGCCCGAGTCGGCGGTGCGCGTTACCGGAAAAAGCGTGTTGACCATCGTGCGAAAAACGCGGATCAACTCGTCCGGCTGGTCAGACCGATTGGCGAAGTGGTCGAGATCAAGCTTCCGCTGCGCATCGACCTCCTGCGCGCCGGCCGCGATCATCCGCGAGACCTGCAGCGGGTAGTACGTGGTGGGCATCTGCGCCCCCAGCCCCTCCCGCAACTCGGCATGTGTGCCATTGGGATTGATGCGGAAGTCGTAAACCACCGGCTCCATCGCGAACGGCAGCGCATCGTCGAGCTCCCCTTTGACGCGACGCATGATCGTGCGAATTTCGTCGCGGAACTCGGCGTGCCGGTGCGGAGCGACGAAGAACCCCATGCCGCCCCCCGACATTCCCCCCAGCATCAGAAAACCCCAGAAGTCTTCTCCCAGACGCTGGCGGACTTCGCGAATGATCGTCTCGGTGAACCGGTTACTGACCCAGGGGATGATCCCCTTGAGTGGCCCTTCCCAGTTCGAGGTGGTCAGCCGACCGATGTGCCGGACGTTGGCCCCGCGGACCGCCTGCACGATCCCTTTGAAAATCTGCAGCGCTTCCTGCCGCATTTTCCATTCGTTGCCGCCGCGAAGCAGATACTTCTCGGTCACCATATTCAGAATCGGCCCGACGTTTTGCGCCATCCCGCCGTGGACAAGCACGAGGCTTTGGGCGAGGGCGTCGGCGAATTGTGGAATGGGGGGTGAGCTCGGAGTGCGGAGTTCGGAGTGCGGAGTGAGACGATCCGCATTCGATGCGCCTTCCGGTTCGCCCGTCGCACGTGCTTGCCTCTCTTCGCGACTCTCCTCCGTCACCAGCTCATGCACCGGCAACAACCGCCCCCGGCTCACGCCCCACTCGGGGTCAGTGGGGCCCGCGGCGATTCCCTGAATCAGCTTCACGCCGGGAAAAACTCCCCCAGAGTCCTGCCAGCCGCCCCCGGAGCCGCCAAGCCATTCGCCCAAAATGGCGCGGGCCACAACGACCCGCGATTCCTCATCACTGAGGCGCCCGGTGAGATTGCGCGCCTGTCCGGTGGCCCGCATCAGCAGGCTGATCAGCGACGCCAGCAGGTTCGTCGACACGGCCAGCCGCGAACCCTTGGGAATGTCGTTGACCTTGCTCACCACCTCGAGCCCGTGCTTCGGCCGAACGATCCGGTCGAGCAGTTTGGAAAGCGGGATCCCGGTCCCTTCGAACGAAGGGGGAATCAGTCCCGATGCGATCACCCCCGCCTTCACCAGTCCGAGGTAATCGTTTCCGAAGTTGAACAGCTCCTCGAGCGTCGCGATATCCTTGCATGCCCCCAGGTCGATGCTCGTCAGCCGCAGCACCGGCTCGTTGATGACGCGCACGTAAGTTTCAATCGGCGGGATCGGCCGCTCATCCCGCCCGTATACGCCTAAGTCGACGGAGATATTGAGAACCCGCGCTCCCTCCGGGTAATCCATCCCGAGGAAGAAAATATCCGACCAGCCGCTGTGCGAGAGATCGAGCCGCACCGGCGTCCGTTCCATCAGGATCGGATACAGGCCGCTGTCGCCGTCTCGTTCGAGCAGCCGCGGCTGCAGGTGGATCGGGTGCTCGTCGGGATGCCCCACACGGAACATCCAGCGATTCCCCGCGCAACCCCGCACCGATCGACGCACCTGGTCGGCCAGCGTCTGATACGTCACCTGCTCGTAGGCCTGCGCCAAGGCGCTGGCCAGGGCACTGTTCGGCCCATCCCGTCCCGCTGCGGCCAGAAACGACGAGATCGCCTGCTCGAACCGCCGGCCCAGCAGGTCTTCGAACCCCGCGAACGGGATGTGCCCCGTCTGCGGCAGATCGGGTGATTCCTGCAATCGATACCGGTAAATCGCATGGAGAAAGATCGAAGCGCGAACCCGTTCGTAGAGATTCTCCGAGGCCCGCCGAAACGTCTCCAGTTCGGAACAGGCCGCAAGGACGTCAGGCGTCGAAAGTCCGGCGATCAATTCCGCCAGCGACCGATCGCGGACCGCCGGATCGGCGCTGGTAATCGTGGCAATCAGCGAATTGGTCACAGGCACTGTGAACTCCCGAATTCAAACACAAGGCGTGAGTCGTGGTGGTCTTGAGACGGAGAGAATGAGAGAGGGGGAGAGGGGGAGACAGAGAGAAAAACTTCCTATCTCCCCTTCTCTCTGTCTCTCCTTCTCCCCATCTTCCGTCCCCCACTCACAGCTCACCCCCACTACCGCTGCTCCACCCGCGCCACCGACTCCAGCAAGAGCGCCAGCACCTGCTCGCGATCGACCCCCGCGAGCGCCAGCGCGATCTGGGTCTCGACCACTCCGAACTTCACCCCCAGATTGTGCCGCGAGCCCTGCGTTTCGAGCGCCAGATACTTCTCGCGGCGGGCGAGCGTATTCAGGGCGGCGGTGAGTTGAATCTGCCCCCCCTCGCGCACGTCTCCTTCCACAAGGTCTCCCAGCAGGTCGAAGATCGCCGAAGTCAGAACGTGCATCCCGAAAAAGCACAGGTAGTGCCCCGCCCGCAGACCGGGCACCTGCAAACGCAACTCGGCCAGCGTCGGCGTCGGCTTCTCGATGATTTCATCGATGACCCACACTTCGGGCCGATCGTGCAGGCGTTTCCCCGAGACGGTCCCGTACTGATGAATCAAATGCTCGCGCGTCGCCTGCACCGCCGAGACCGCACACGCTTCGGCACTCGCCAGATCGAGCAACTGCCGGGCGCAGCGCGACGCGGCCCGCGAAATGTAAAGGTGATCCCCCAAGAGCAACAGGAAGGGAGACCCGCCGACGAACTCGCGGGCGCACCACACGGCGTGGCCATAGCCTTCG
>JAGVKR010000331.1 GCA_020050375.1 Planctomycetales bacterium | reverse complement strand
GGTTCGCTGCTTCCGTCTGCCGGGACGGCGGAGGGTTTTGTTCCCGACGAGCGCGACCGGGCGGTCGCCCAATGGGTCTACACGAATCGACAGAAAGCCGGGATGACGACCGGCACATTGCCGGGAGCGAGCGCCCTGTATCTGCCGCTGGAAGTGGCGGGGGGGATCGTCGGGGTTCTGGGAGTGCGACCGCGCGACGCCGCACGCTTCGAGAATCCGGAACAGGTCCGCCTGCTCGAAGCCTTTGCCGGGCAGGCCGCCGTGGCGCTCGAACGCGAAGAGTTGGCCCAGGAAGCCGAACGCGTCCGAATCGAAATGGAGACCGAGCGCCTGCGCAATTCGCTGCTCAGCAGCGTGTCGCACGACTTGCGTACGCCACTGGCGGCAATCACCGGCGCCAGCAGCACGCTGCTCTACGAACAGCAGGGGGTCGATGCCGAAACGAGGCGCGAGCTGTTGGAGACGATTGTCGACGAGGCCGAACGACTCAACCGGCTGGTCGGCAATCTTCTCGACGCAACGCGCCTGGAAGCGGGGACGCTTTCGGTCCGCCGGGAATGGCAGTCGCTCGAAGAATTGGTGGGCGTCGTCCTCAATCGGCTGAGCCGCCAGTTGCGGGATCATCCAGCCGCGGTGCGGATTCCGGCCGATCTGCCGCTGTTTGCCGCCGACGGGGTGCTCGTGCAGCAACTGCTCCTCAACTTGCTGGAGAATGCCATCAAGTATTCGCCGGCCGGAAGCCCGATCGAGCTTTCGGCGAAGGTGCACAATCAGGAGCTGGCGGTTGAGGTTGCCGATCGAGGCCGCGGACTGGTGCCCGGCGACGAGCAGAAAATCTTCGACAAGTTCTATCGCGGTCCCGAATCGCAGAACCGGACAGGCGCCGGACTGGGGCTGACGATCTGCCGGGCGATTGTGGCCTTGCACGGCGGGCGGATCAGCGCCGAGAATCGCCCAGGGGGCGGGGCCGTGTTCCACTTCACGCTGCCGATCGAAACCGCTCCTGCTGCCAGGCCCGACGAGGTGGACTTGTGAGATTCGAGAGCAGTCATGCCTGATCCTGTCCGCTGCCTGATCGTCGAGGACGAGCCGCCGATTCGCCGGTTCCTGCGCGCCTCGCTGTCGGCGCACGGGTTTCATGTGATCGAAGTCGAAACGGGGCGCGAAGGTTTGACAAAAGCGGCCACCGAGCAGCCCGATCTCATCATTCTCGACCTCGGTTTGCCCGACATGGATGGATTGGAGGTCATCCGGCAGCTTCGGGAGTGGTCATCGACGCCGATCCTGATTCTTTCGGCCCGCGGGCAGGAAGGCGACAAGGTGGCGGCGCTCGACGCGGGGGCCGACGATTATCTCACCAAACCGTTCGGCGTGAACGAGCTGCTCGCGCGAATTCGCGTGGCGCTGCGGCATCGCTCACGACCGGCGGCCGGCGACGAACCGGTGTTCGAGTCACAGACGCTGCGGGTCGATCTGGCGCGGCGGCAGGTTTTTGTCAACGGAGTTGAGACGCATCTGACGCCGATCGAATACCGTCTGCTGGCGGCCCTCGTTCGATATGCGGGAAAAGTGATCACGCACAGGCAGTTGCTCAAAGAGGTGTGGGGACCGCACAGCACGGATGAGACCCACTATCTGCGGGTTTACATGGGACATCTGCGGCACAAGCTCGAAGCCGACCCGGCGCGCCCCACGTTACTGTTGACGGAACCGGGGGTTGGGTATCGGCTGGCGGCGCCGTGAAAATGTAAATGCATAGACGGCGAAATGGAACCGCGGATAAGGCGGATGGGGAATGGGAGGTCAACCTGTTTCGTCATCCGCGCACTCTGCCAAGTCCGCGATTCAGGATTCCCGGATTCGAACGGCGACCGGTCGTTTCAAATCGGAGACTGTGGAGAGAGACCACGGAATACACTGAAGACACGGAATAAAATACGAAGAGACGACCGAGTTCGAGTTGCTCGTCAATCCCCCCTTTATTTCCGTGTATTCGGCGGTCCAATCTGTTTCTGGCGTTGGCCGCGCAATGCTGATCCATCCCATTGAATTCATTGGTTCGACTTTGAACGCATTTCACCAGAGCTGCCATTCTTTCGTCGCGAGGATGTACGCGCCCAGCAGGCTATTGGTGACGGCGTGCATTGTCACGCAGGCCCAGAGGTTGGCTGTCTTCCGGTAAAGGACGTTGATCATCGCCCCCCAGACGAGCGCCGCAAGGATTTCCGGATGAACCGCGGTGAAGGCGAGCGTCACAACCGCGAAGCTGAAGCGCGTGAATTGCCCCTGCGGCACAGAACGGAAATCGTCGGAGATGAGATACCGCGCGAGAAAACCTCTCCAGAAGATTTCTTCCATGACCGGGACGACCAGTGCCAGGCCGACGAACCGCACGACGACGAACGCGACGCGAGCCGAAGCCACTCCCTCGCCGGAGAACGGATCGTAGCCGGCGCGGCCCCCCTGCTGGATGAGATCAAGCAGGGCTTGTATGCCGGGGATCGCGGCTTGCAGCTTGGCGAGGACAATCCAAAGGGCGCAACCGATGGTTCCCGCGAAGAGGGCCAGCCCCAGGCCGGCCTTCGAGAATGGGGGATAGTACTGACGGAAGTGCCATAGTGTGGCGACGACCAGAGCCGTTTTCAGCGTGTAGAGGGTTTCGTAGCCGAGACCGAGCCAGCCGCCCGACTCGAGCATCGTTCCGGCCATAAAAATCGCAAACGGAGTGACATACGCGATGATGTTGCGGGTCGAATCGGATGGCGAAGGCATGAGCGAGTGCGGAAAGCGCGTTCAAGATTCAGGGGTCACGGGTCAGCCATGTTTAGCCGCGAGGCACAGCCGAGTGCATGATTTTACCAGCGCATTTCGAACGTGTGGCGAACGAAAGTACCGGATCTGGAAAAGAGAGGAAAAAGTTTGGAGTGGGAAACTTCGGGGTGCGGAGTTTCGGAGACAGTGCTCTTAGAACGGACATAAGCAGCTCGACGGCAAAACTGGCATTCAACCGATCGGCGCCGAGCGGTAGACTTCCGCCATGTTGGCGCCGCCGAAAGTTGAACGAACCGTCGCGAAGCTCCGATCCGCGTGGCCGCGCGTTCCGGTGGCGCTCCGGCTGTACGTCGCGGCGCTATTGATCGTCGGCGGAGTCGGCGTGCTGTGGATTTCCCTGCGGATTCATCGTCACGAGTCGGCAATTCGCGAGATTGAGCGAGTAGGAGGAGTTGTGGCTCGCCGCGCGGGTGGTCCCGCCTGGCTCCGCCAATGGCCGGGGGGCGATTGGATCGGGTTGGCGTTTGAGGACGTGGAAAAGGTTGAGTTGCAGCCGCGCTATCTCCCCATTGAGGGGTATTTGGCTCGGATCGATAATTATCAGCCACCTCTCGACGATCGGCAACCGACCGACAAAACGCTGGAAAGCATTGCGACACTCGGGAGCGTCGAATCGCTCACGCTGGAGGATTCGAACGTCACGGATGCGGGCGTAGCGAGCCTCGCCCGATTGAGAAACCTTCGCGCCATCAGTTTTGACGGCACACCGATCACCGATGTGGGTATTGGGCATCTTGGCGGACTTACGGAGCTACGATACCTGCACCTCGTCGGAGCCGGGATCACCGATGCCGGTTTCAAGTCTCTGGAGAACCTTTCAGCGCTCGAAGGGTTGACTGTGTACGGAACACAGATTTCGGATGCGGGGGTCGAAACGCTTCGGCGATTCCGAAAACTGTGCTCGCTTTATCTCTCCCGGAGCCGGATTACCGACGCGGGACTCCTGCGACTGGATGTGCTGACGAATCTCACCAATCTCTGTCTCGAAAAAACGTCAGTCACCGACGCCGGCTTCGCGATTTTGGACAAACTGCCAAACCTCGGCAATCTCGGCGCCAATGGAACGCAGCTCACCGACGCCGGGCTCGCGCGAATCGCCCGGCTCAAAAATCTCACGAGTCTGCATCTTCGGGAAACGCGCGTGACGGATGCAGGGCTTTGGCAACTGCGGAACGTGCGCACGCTCTGTGGAATCGATCTGGACAAGACAGACACCGGCGATGTGGGGCTGGAGGCACTTTCTGGATTGCCGAATCTGACCTCGTTGAGTCTGAGCAACACACGAATCACCGATGACGGAATGGTTTGGTTGAGCCAACTTCCACAACTGCAATGGATTCACCTGAGCGAGACGCGGATCACTGGCGCAGGGCTGAAGCACCTGGCTGGGTTGAATCAGCTTGTCACATTGACGCTCGACAAGACGGACATCACCGACGAGGGTCTTCAGCAACTGATCCTCTGCTCCGGATTGGGTACAGTGCGGCTGGACGAAACTCGTGTCACCGACGAGGGGCTGATGCATCTTGCGCAATTGACGAATCTGTCAGAGATTAGTCTCAAGGGGACTCGCTTGGGAGACGCCGGCTTGGAACGTCTCGCTGAGCTGCCGGCCCTCAAATGGCTAAAAATCGACCGCACGCAAGTGACCGACGTTGGCCTCGCACACCTCGCGTGCCACAAGACGCTGCAGATCCTTGAACTCAACGAGACACGGATAACCGACATGGGTCTTCAGCATCTCGGAAGAATGACCAACCTCGAATGGCTGTCGCTCAATGATACAGAGGTGACCTCCGCCGGCCTCGAACATTTACGGGGGCTGGCCAATCTCAAACTGCTGTCACTCGAACGAACGCAGGTCACCGATGGGGGCCTGGAGTCGCTGAAGGGGCACACGCAACTCAAACACCTTCGGCTCCGCGACACGAAGGTGACCGACGCGGGCATCGCCGGACTGCATCGCGCCTTGCCAAGGCTTAGGGTCTACCAGTGAAATCGTGACGAGGCTCGCACGGGATCGATCGCCGTCCCCCGAGTCTGGACCGCCCTACTGTGTCAAAAACGCGACGCTCCATTCGTTTGTGTTGTCGGATTGACATATTCGTGTGCGCATTCTGACTGTTCAATCAGCGAGTCAGCCGGCGATATGCAACGCCACGCAATGGATTTGTTGCGTTTCATATACCCCATATTCTTCACTTTATCATTTAAGTGAATGCATCATTCGTATCGCAAGTCATTATATTATTTGTTTTTATATGCATATATTGCGGAGGTGAATGCGAATTGTCGCAGAAATGACACAGGCTGCATCCAGCGCAGTTTGACAGATGCAAACGCTGTTGCTGCAACAAGGCCTGCTGTCGGGGACATACGAGCTTCTGGGACTATTGCTAAAGACCTCTGGACAAGTCCGGTCGCTCATATCGAAATTCGGATCTCGACAGCCATCAGATCAGCAACGCTTTATCACTTCGCCTGGGCCTGCTGCTTGTCGGCGGGTTTGGCGGGCTCGAAGAGCTTGATGACCTGGGCGTTTGTGCCGTTTCAGATGCGGAGGACGCCGTCCTGGCCGGCGGCGACGACGATCTTTTCGTCGTCGCTGGCGGCGGCGGCGAACATGAAATCGGTCGAGCCGGCGAAGTTGCGGAAGTTGTTGCCGTTGTCGGCGGTGTGGAAGCGGACCGTCTTGTCGCCGCCGCAACTGACCAGGTTGGCCCCGCGCCCCATGAACTGGATGGCGGTTACCTGTTTGTTGTAACCGCCGATCGTCCGCGCCTGCTCGCCGGTTTCGACGTTCCAGATCTTGATGG
The DNA here is from genome assembly GCA_020050375.1 of Planctomycetales bacterium. GTDB lineage: Bacteria > Planctomycetota > Planctomycetia > Planctomycetales > Planctomycetaceae > SIAF01. The sequence goes on along the minus strand of JAGVKR010000331.1, from coordinate 3,351 downwards.
CGTTGTCGGCGCCGGCGCTGGCGGCCTGCTTGTCGCCGTGGCGCCAGGTCACGTCCATGACGTGATTGGTGTGCCCTTCGAACGACTTCACCAGTTTGCCGGTGGCGACGTCGTGAATCTTGACGAACTTGTCGGCGGCGCCGGAGAGCAGCGACTTGCCGTCGTGCGAGAATTCGACACCGAACACCGTGTCGCTATGGGCGTTTTCCAGATTGCGAGCAGGTATCTTCTGGGCTACGTCCCAGATCATCAGTTCGCCCGAACGCGACGGGTCGCCGCCGCCGGCGGCCAGCAGGGTGCCGTCGTCGCTGAAGTCGAGACAGAGGACGCGGCTGACAAAGATCGAGTCGTTGAGATCGAGGGGCGCTTCGGGTTTGGGGCCGAGGACGGCCGTGAGTGTCCACGGGGGATTCAGATTCCAGACTTTGGCGGTCTGGTCGGCCGCGCCGGAAACCAGCGATCGACCCGGCCCGAAGGCGAGCGCGAGGACCGGACCGGTATGACCGTCGAGCGTTCCCAGCGGAGCGCCGCTTGTGCCGTCGAACGTTGAAATCGTCGGCATGTCGCCGGCGACCGCCAGCTCTTTTCCGTCGCGCGAGAAACGAATCGCGCGGAGCGGTTTTTCTTTCTCTGCTGCCTGGGCTTTGGCGGTGCCCAGCGTCGCTTCGACCGCTTTCTGGACATTGACGCTGGCTTCGTGATCGGTCTTCGCTTTGGCGACGGCGGTGGTTGCTTCCTGAACCGCCTTATCGGCCTGTTCGAGAGCTTTGACGGCGACCGCTTTGTCGTCGTCGGCCTTTTTGGCGGCGGCCTGGGCGTCTTTCAGGGCCTTGTCGGCATCGGCGGCCGCCTTTTGCAGGGCGGCGTCATCCTTCTTGTCGTCGGCCGCCTTCTTGGCGGCGTCGTAGGCGGCCTGCGCGGCTTTGACTTTCTCGGCCATTTCGCCGGCCGTCTTTTCGGCGGCGGCTTTGCCTTCGGTCGCTTTCTTCTGGGCTTCGGTCTTTTCGGTCAGGCTTTTTTCGGCAGCGGGGATGGCGTTCATCGCCGCTGTGACGACCGCCTTGGCTTCTGCGTCGTCGGCCGTCAGCTTGGCGACGAGGCGGTTGGCGCGGAGCTCGCCCTTCATCTCGGCGAGCTGCGCGTTGTCCTTCGCGTTCCACAGGCGAGCGAGGTGATTGGCGCCGGTCGCGGCGTAGCGCTGACTGTCGGGCGAGGCGGCGACAGACGTGACCGGACCGCCCATTGCGACTGAGGCGACTTGCTTGCCGTCGGCCAATTCCCAGATGCGGACAGTGCCGTCGTCGCTGCCGGAGAGAATGCGGGCTCCCTGCGGAGGAACTAGGGCCACGGCGGTGACCGGTCCGGTATGGCCGGGGATGTCACGCTCGAACGCCGGTGCACCGCCTGCGGCGAGAGCAATCACGCGGAGCAGGTTGTCGGCACAGGCGACGACCAGCTTCGTGCCGTCGGGTGTGGCTGCGAGTCCATTGACCGCGGCAGGCGCGGCAATCTGGCCGACAGCCGCGCCGTCGGCGAGATTCCAGACGCGGATGGTTTTGTCGTGCGAGGACGAATACAATTTTTCGCCGTCTGGCGAAAAGGCCAGGCCGGAGACGGGGGCCGTATGACCGGCGAGGATTTTGCCAGGTTGGCCGTCGGCGAAGCTATAGAGCTTGATCGAGTTATCGGCGGCCGCGGCCGCGAGCCATTTGTCGTCGGGGCTGAGGGCGACGGCCGGCACGGCACCGGTCGAGGCGGCGAGATTCAGCCGCTGGACGTTCTCGGGGCGGGTCCACAGCTTCACTTCGCGGTAACTTCCCGAGGCGAGCATGGTTCCGGCGGAGTTGAACGCCAGTGAATGGACGAAATCCCGATGCGACGAACCGGGTTCGTACATCGCCTGTCCGTTGTGCTGAATCGCAGAAAGGGCCGGGTCGCCGAGGTCGGCGAGCACATCGCCCGTCGGTACGTGATAGAGGGAGATCTTGTTGCCGCGTCCGGCGGCGGCGAACTGGCCGTCGCTCGTCAGGGCGAGGGCGTAAATCGGGTGGACCCCTTTGGGAAGGGGCTGCCAGTTGACGACGTTGCCGCTGCCCCCCATTCCAGCCGAGGCCCCTTCGAGGATCCACTGCTTGATGATTCCCAGTTCTTTGGGAGTCAGCGCGGCGGCTTCCACCTTATTGGGAAGTGGGGGCATCGCCGGTTGCGCGGCGCGGCTGGCGAGCTTGAACAGGGAGCTTTTTTCGGGTTCCTTGGGAACGACCGATGGGCCGCGCTTGCCCCCCTTCATGATGTGCTTCACGTCTTCGAGATTGAGCCCATTCTCGTTGATCGCCACGTTGTGGCAGGCGACGCATTTGGCGTCGAGAATCGGGTAGACGTCGCGCTCGAAGTCGACCGGGCGGCCCAGCTTGGGGTCGGGGGCTTCGATCGCCGGCGCCGGCTTCTGCTCGGCGGCTTCCTGACTGAAGATCGCGGTGGTTCCGCCGACAAAGAGGCAGACAACGATCAGGCAATTGGCAATCGCACGGCGCATACGACGTTCCTTCCGTTTGTTTCGCAAATGAGCGCTCATCAGGCCGTTGAAAAAGGGGTCTGACCCTCTTGGAATATCGGTGTTGCCCGGAAGAGTTTGCTTTCTGAAAGGGTCTGACCCCTTTTTCAACACGCGGCTATTGTTGCACGTTGACGGGGAGCGGCTGATCGATCGAGGCCGGACCGTCGAATTCCATCGAGGCCCGGACGACCATGTTCGGGAGTTGACCCATCGTGGCTTCGGCCGTGGCCTGCACGACGAGGACCCCCTCGCTCTTGTCGGCGGGAATGGTCACTTCCGCAGCCGAGAGGCCGGCGACTCCCGGCGGGATCGGCAGTGCGAGCTTGACCGGCCCGCTGAATCCGTTGGCCCGATTGACGACGACTTTGACTTCAAGGTTGGCGCCGCGCTTGAGAGCTCCATTGCCGGGGGCGGTGACGGCCAGCGTGCCGGGCGCCGGTTTGACTTCGACAACGATCGCCGTCGCGGGGAAGAACGTGTTCAGGTTCTGCGGCTTGGCGACGTTGGCGGTGTCGGTGGCTTTCTTGTCGGCGGCGGCTTTGGCGGCGGTGGCGGCCTTCGATTTCTGATCGGTCTCAGCGGCCAGTTTGTCGGCAGCCGTCTTTTCTTCGACAGACTTTTTGGCGAGCGCGTCGGTGTCGACCGCGGCCTTGTCGGCGACGACTTTGGCATCGGCGGCCTTCTTCGCCGCGTCAGCGGTCTCAGCGGCTTTTTTGTCGGCAATGGCCTTGGCATCGGCGGCTTTCTTCGCGGCTTCTGCCGTGTCGACGATTTGCTTGGGAACGGCCGCTTGG
>JAGVKR010000441.1 GCA_020050375.1 Planctomycetales bacterium | reverse complement strand
CTTGAGACCCGAGGCTTGAGGGCATGCCGGCGGATGCCGCGCCGCTCAAGCCTCGCGGACTTCACATGCGGGCGGCGGGTTAACGCACACAGATTGGGACCACCCTCCACGCCGCCCTCCGCGGCATCGCTGCGGAGCCAATGTTCGCCCGCGCGATCCACCCACGATGGCCCCGCGACGGCGGACAATCTTCAAGCGCCCAACCCGCTCCCCGGCCTCCCCCTCGCGCCGCAAGCCCCAAGTCTCAAGCCCCAAGCCACTTGGCTATTCCTCAAGTCTCCTCCGGGATAAACTCATGGGACGGCAATCTCAGGAGAGTCCCGGATCATGCTCAACGTCCTCGGTCGTGGCGCGACGCTGTGTGACGGATGGAATCGGCGCGAGATCCTGCGCGCCGGGGGGCTGTCGCTGTTCGGCCTCACCATGCCCGGCCTGCTGCGGGCCGGCGATCAGAGCGCAGGCCAGCGGAGCGATCGGCGGCCGGGACGCGCCAAGTCGGTGATCCTGTTCAATCTGCTCGGCGGACCGAGTCAGATGGACATGTTCGACATGAAGCCCGGCGCTCCGGCCGAGGTCCGCGGCGAATTTCGTCCGATCGACACGTCGCTTCCCGGATTGCAGATCTGCGAGCATCTGCCGAACACGGCCAAGGGGAGTGCTGGCTTGAGGCCTTGTCATTGCTGAATTGATGGGTGCCACCCAATTCATCACTCCAGCGCGGCGACAATCGCGCGGGCCACAGCTTGGGCGACGAGCTCGTTTCCTTGCGGGTTGTAGTGGCAGCAGTTGTCGTTGTAGATCGGCTCGGGATGTTCGGCGAAGAGCCGCGTCAGATCGAGGAACCGGACCCCTTCGACGGACAGTTCTTTACCCTTTTCGATCAATCGCGGGTAGCCCTTCGAGACCGAGTCGGCGTAGCCGGCCTGGCTGAGGGCGCCCCCTTCCTGCTCTTCGGTGGAAATGGGTTTCGTGCCGGGCAGGTACTGGTTCGGCTGCAGCGCGTGAACGTAGAGGATGCCGTTGCCGGCGCACAAGCGGGCCAGTTGCAGCGAACACTGCTTCCAGTACGAAGCGAGGTAGTCGTACAGCTCGTCGTCGTTGTCGAAGGCCAGCTTCGGGCCGGTGATCTGGTAGCTGCGGCCGCGTTGTGCGGCGGATTCGGAGATGGCGATCGAATCCTCGACGATCGTCCGTTCCAGCGATCGGTCGCGGCACTTCCAGATGAAGTTGGCGGTGCACGAATATCGAAACGGCAGATCTCGAAAGAACCTGGCCCATGCCGAGCGCGTCGCCTGATAGGCCAGATGGCGATAGACGATCCCGACCATCTTCGGATCGTCGAGCCGCTCCATCCGAATCGCCCACGCGTGAGGATACGGGGGGAAGATCCCTGTGGCGCCGTTTCCGAGCGCATGGGTTCGGATTTCGTTGAAGCCGTCGATGTTCACGATGGCGTCGAACTCGGCCCCCAGACTCAAAAAATAGCTGAGGGTCAAAAGCTGCTGCGGCTGCTTGTACGCGGGCAGGGCTATCCGCACGAGGACGATCTCTTTGTCGCGGAGCCTGGGGCTTTCGCGGAGAACGCGGGTGAGCGCTTCGGCCCCCTCGGCCGACACGAACCAGGCCACCGAGCCCCCGACGATCCCGACGATGAATTTGTCGGGCGAGCGTTTGTGGATCGGGGGCGTGAAATCGAGAAAGCCAAAGTCGTTGACGGGGATCCGTTTCTCGGCCGGGGTTTTGGCGATGGTGCGGCGATCGACCTCGGGATTGCAGGTGAACCCGAGATACGGATGAAAAACGGATTCGCCTCCCAGCTTGTGCAGCGTGATCGAGGGGACCTGTTCCTGCTCGTGGTGCAATCGCGCGAACGAAAAACCGTCATCGACGATCACGAGGCCAATGAAGCAGGCCAGCTCGGTGAGCGCGACGAGCCCGGCGACGATCAGCGACAGGAACAGGAGCCGCCGGGGGAGCGGCAGTTTTTTTGCACGCGGAGTCGGCGAGCCGGTTGGCGCGGGAGCCCCTCGGTTGAACTGCATCGCACTCGAACTCCGCCGGTTCTCGCCCCGTCCCGGTCGCGGCCGACGCGCGCCCACGGAAAGAATAAAGAATACAGTCATTCTAATTCTAGATATGAAAAACAGCAGTCGCAAGGAGGTTGTTTGCGGTTGTCCGTCCGCGAAACGCATTTCCGAGTTTTTATGCGAGGGGGATGTTGATAGAGTGAATAGAGTGGAATTTGGCCATCGGAAATGGTTGGCACCGAGACGTTCGCCACGCCCTTTCCGATGGTCAGGGCGTGCCGCCCAACGCTTTGCGTGTGCTCGTGTTTCAACTTTGCGGACTTCCTGGCAGGCACAACCGGACGAATGGCGATGAAGCGACTGCGTTGCACCGGTGTGATGATTGTCGTGAGCCTGACAACGGGCGTTGCCTCGGCGCGCGGTGATGAGGGGGATGATTTCTTCGAGGCGAAGATTCGGCCGCTTTTGGTCGAGCGGTGTCATAAGTGCCATGCCGGCGCGAAGTCCAAGGGGGGGCTGCGGCTGGATTCGGCGGAGTCGCTACGGCGGGGCGGCGAGACCGGCCCGGTTGTGGTCGCGGGCAAGCCCGACGAGAGCCGATTGATCCAGGCGGTGCGGTATCAGAACGATCCGAAGATGCCGCCGGATGGCAAGTTGAATGAAACGCAAATCGCACTGCTCACGGCGTGGGTCAAAGCCGGAGCGGACTGGCCAAACGCCGCGCCGACTGTTGAGATCGGAAGAG
>JAGVKR010000029.1 GCA_020050375.1 Planctomycetales bacterium | reverse complement strand
CCGAGTTGTCGCTGGGCCGCGCGCTCCGCGAGCTCTCGGCCGATCACGTCCACATCGCCACCAAGGTCCGCCTGACCGCCGAGGGGCTCGGCGACATCCGCGGCTTCGTCCGCGAATCGGTGGACGGAAGCCTGCAGCGGCTCGGAAGGCCGCGGGTCTCGCTGATCCAACTGCACAACTCGATCACCGCCCGGCGAGGCGACCAACCGACGTCGATCGACGTCGCCGACGTGCTCGGTCCGGGCGGCGTCCTCGCCGCCTTCCGCGAGCTGCGCGAAAAAGGGCTTGTGGACCACTGCGGAATCACCGGCCTGGGAGACGCCGCCGCTTTGCGGGAAGTCGTCCAATCCGGCGGCTTCGAGACGATCCAGGCGCCGTATCACCTGCTCAACCCGACCGCCGGCGCTGCCTATGCGCCGTCTGGGATCGAAGCCGATTACGGAAACATCATCGACGATTGTGCGCGGCAGCAGATGGGGGTGCTGGCGATTCGTGTCTTCGCCGGCGGGGCGCTCGCCGGTCAACCTCCCAGTGCCCACACGCTGACGACGAAGTTCTTTCCGCTGGCGATTTACGAGCGCGACGCGCGTCGCGCCGCCGCGCTGGTCGAAGAGCTCGCTCCGCCACTTCCCCTGCGGGAGTTGGCAGTCCGGTTCGCGCTGAGCCACGCGGGCGTCACCTCGGCCCTGATCGGCTTCTCGTCTCCCGCCCAGATCGACGAGACGCTGGCCGCCGCCGAGCGCGGTCCGCTCGATCCGGAACTGATCCAAAGAATCGAACGCTGGCTGCGCCAATCCGATCGACAACAATGACAGGAGCCGCTTGATGCCGACGACCGACGCCTTGCCCGATCACCCGCTCGGACTCACCGCGACCGGCCGCTATCTGATTCTGGCCGCCGCGTTTCTCGGGTGGATGTTTTCGGGAGTCCAGTTGACGCTGATGAATCTGGCGTCCGGTGCGGCGACGACTGAATTTGCCCGCGCGGGGACAATCGATGACGCGCCGGGACTGTCGTGGCGCCGACTTTCTCCGGTTTATCAACATCCAAGCGCTCCCACCTCAGCCGATGAGGTGAAGGAGATTGCCAAACGGCAGACTCCCCGCTGGTACGCCCGCTTCAACAGTGCGTTTCTGATGGGGGCGGCGTGCGGCGGATTGATTTTCGGCTGGATCGGCGACCGCTTCGGCCGCGTCAAAGCGATGGGCCTCTCGATCGTCTGGTATTCGCTGTTCGCAGGGGTGACGTATTTCGTCACCACGCCCGAACAACTTCTGTTGCTGCGTTTTATCTCGGCTCTGGGCGTTGGCGGGATGTGGCCGTCGGGGGTGTCGCTCGCCTCCGAAGCCTGGTCGGATGTCTCGCGTCCGCTCCTTTCGGGGCTGATCGGAGCTTCGGCCAATTTCGGGATCGTGCTCATGAGCTGGATCACCAAGCAGTATTTTGTCACTCCCGATTCGTGGCGGTGGATCATGCTCGTTGCGGCCGCCCCGGTGGTGCTGGGCATTCTCGTCTGGTGCGTCGTCCCCGAATCGCCAAGCTGGCTTGCAGCGAAGGCCCGTCCATCGGCCAAAGCCGAAGCGCTCCCCCTCTCGGCCGTCTTCCGCCCGCCTCTCCTCAAGTTGACTCTCCTCGGAATCGCGCTGGGAGCAATCCCCCTATTGGGCGGCTGGGGGGTGACGTCGTGGCTGATCCCGTGGTCCGATCAGGTGCTCGGCGCCGCAAAACCGGACGCCAAGGCGCTGACATCGATCTTGCGGGCCACCGGCGGCGCACTGGGAAGCCTGATCGGCGGCTGGCTGGCCAATCTCTTCGGCCGGCGGAGCACTTATTTCATGATCAGCCTGCTGACGCTCGGCGCCAGCGAATTCATCTACTTTCAACTCGATCCATCGCATTCGCTCTTTTCACCGATGGTGTTCGTTGTCGGTTTCATTTCGACGATCTTCTTCGGCTGGCTGCCGTTGTATCTCCCCGAGCTGTTCCCAACCGCCGCCCGCGCCACGGGAACCGGTGTGTCGTTCAATTTCGGACGAATCCTGACGGCGATCGGCGTGCTGGGAACCGGAACCCTGACGGCCGCCTTCGGCGGCGATTACGCCGCCGCCGGACGCGTGACGAGCCTCGTCTACGCCTTCGGAATGGTCGTGATTCTCTTCGCTCCCGACACGACCGGGCGCAAGATGCGCGAGTGAAGGTGACGGGAGACGCGAAGAGGCAAGCACGGGGGAGAAGAACGACAGAGGACAGAGCTGTAGAACGGCAGACAACGACCTCTGTCGCTCTGGTCCCCGGTCCCAGTTCCCCGGTCCCCGCCTCACCGCGGCGCCACCATCACCCCATCGACGACCTTGTCGCTCGGATGCACGATCACCGTATCGTCGGGCGTGAGACCGTCCAGCACCTCCGCGTAAAGCCCGTTGCGGCGGCCGATACGGACGGGGCGCAGCGCCGCCTTCCCCTGCTCCACGCAGAATACAGCCCACCCTTCTCCCTGGCGAAACAGCGCGCTCGTCGGGACGCGGAGCACGTCCTCTTTTTCCCAGATGATGATCTTCGCTTCGACCCGGTAGCCGTCCCCCAGCGCCGGCGGGATCTCATCCCGGTTGGGGAAATCGACGATCACGTTGACCCGCTGTTCCTCGACCCCCAGGGCCGAGATTTTCGTGAACCCCGAAGGCTCGACGAGCCGGACGCGGCCGACGAGCGGCTCGTCCCCTCCCCACTGTTCGAGCAGCACGCGCGTTCCCGGCCGGATCTTCACAGCATCACTCGACAGCACGTCGATCTCGACTTCGAGATCCGACGGATCGCCCAGCTCAAGCAGTGCCGTGCCGGGCGTGACGACGCCGGCGCTTTCCTGTAAGACGCGCAGCACGTGAAACACTCGGCCGCTCCCGGTGAGCGGCGGTGCGGGGATCTCGAACTGCACGTTCTCACCCGCCTCGACGGTTCCCGGCCGCGTGCGGAGCAGCGCCGCTTTCGCCAATTCGAGCTCGAATTTGGCGACTTCTTCGGCATGCCGTGCCGCCCGGTACTCGGCCGTGCGCGTCCGTTTCTGCATCGTCTTGAGGTCCAGCTCGGTCTTCGCGAGGGCCTTTTTCTCGTGCAGGTCGGCGGCCCGCGCGTACTCGGTTTCGGCGAGGTCGAGACCGGCCTGGGCCGCTTCGAGCGTCGGGCCGGCTTTGTCCAGCGTGGCCTCGGCAGCTT
>JAGVKR010000629.1 GCA_020050375.1 Planctomycetales bacterium | reverse complement strand
CAAGCGATCCAGTCAGCATGTGATTGACGAACAATCCCATTCCACAAGCGATGAACGCGATTGCGGAAACCGTGAAGCAGACGATCGCCGCATGGCTGATCCGGCGAGCCGACGGCGGATGAGGCTGCGTTCTGCGGAACATTCAAGAACTCCTGATTCTGTTCGGCTGCGCGGACCGAGGGCGGCTGCGAGGAGGGCCGCGGCTGTTTCAACCGCTGCGCTTCGCGCGTTCGCTTGTGAAGTAAAAGATCGTGTGACAGGGAGACGTTTACGTGGTCGAAGTTGCGATCGGAGCGAAGGTCGTGACCAGTTTGGCGATCAGGATATAGACGGGAATCCCGATCGTGACGTTGTACGAAAACGTCAAACCCAATGAGGCGGCCAGGGGCAACGTCGGGCTGGCCTCGGGAATTGCCATGCGCTGCACCGCCGGAACTGCGATGTACGATGCCGCACCACACAGCACCGCAAACAGGACGTAAGTGCCGATTTCAAACGGCTCTCCGAGAAACAAGCTGTAACCGTGCGCCAAAAGAATCCCGGTCGTTGCAAAGACATTGGGAGCAAGCAGGCCAAAGGCGATGAACTGCCAGCCGCCGGCCTTCAGGTCCTTGAGCTTTTGCGACGCGGTCATCCCCATTTCCAGCAGGAACAGGCAGAGCATTCCCTGGAAGAGCTTCACGAACAATTCGTCGTCGGCATTGGTCACGGAAGTGCCCTGCAATCGGCTGACGAAGCCGATCGCGATCCCGGCGAACAGCAGGTAAATCCCGGGATTGAAGAAGACCTCGTGCAGCATTTCTTTGCTGAACGCCGATTTCTGCCTGCGGGGAGCGGGGGTCGGCTCATCGTCGGCGATCGTCTCCAGGGCCAAGTCCGCTTCCTGCTGTTCTTCCTTCGAGATGTAACGTCGATGGTGTTGGTCGTCGCCGTTTCCGCCGTTCGAGGCATGTCCTTGAGAGGCGTAGTGGGCCATTGTCGCCCGTCGGACGATTCGCGCGCTCCCGTTGCCCGCGGCGGCGCCGACGAGCTCCTCTTCACGGACCGAAACCGTTGTCGCTTGCATTACTTCATGCGCGCCGTGTCCTTCCGACACGATCCGGGGCGGGCGTTGATGCAGGAGCGAATAGTTCGCTTCACCGGGCATATTGCCCAGGGGATCCATTCCAGACTGCCGCATCCGCGAAATCAAATACAACGCGACCAGGCACCCCGGGATTTCCATAACCGCCAGCATGACTGGCATGTACGCCGCATAGGCGATCTGCGTGGCCGCCAGCACCCCGACCGCCGTGAGAAACGTACCGGCCGAATCGGAGCCGTAGTAGCCGGCAACCGTCGCGGCGTCGATGGCGCGCAGCCGCGTGAAGTTCCTCAGCAAGGCGAACGCAAGAATGCCGATCAGCGTGTTCGCCACAAATCCGATGAGCATGAATCCGAGTGCTTGACGTAGTTCGGCCGCTCCGAGAGTGGCGAGCTCTTCCCCCCCGTGCCAGCCGATCGCCAGCAGCAGGTAAATCGTCAGTCCCTGATAAATGACCTTGGGGAACTCGAACTTGACTTTGAAGACCGGAATCAGAAAGCCCGCGTAGAAGAACAACAGCAGCGGCTTGAAGAGGTTGTGAGTGAAATTGTGCAGGAACTCTTCAAACATGGCGGACGTCCTATCAAGTTTCCTGGGAGAGCAGACCCATTCCGCAGCCGACGCTACAGGCAGCAGTGCCAAGCCGGTGGGAATGAGGCACACCCTGTACCGATCGCCTGCACCTTGCGGAAAATTCATCTTGCGTCCGAAACCCAATTCACGTCCGGCACAGCCACGCCGGAGCCACGCAAATGGCGCTGTCCGTGTGCTTTGCGACGACTACTTTTCCAATTGAGCGTGAGCAAACGGCCGCACCAGACGCTCTTCCCGACATGCCTGCGATTCATGCACTGTGCTATGATGGCAGGCGATTCTGGCCAGGAATTGGCCGACGAATCGGCCACCAATTGGCCGCCACACGCTTCCCAGGCCAGCCTTCCGGAGTGGGCGAATGGGCGATCGCTTCCTGCTGAAGATCGTGATCCCGCTGGTAGCGATCAGCCTCATGCTGCTGGGGCTGGGCGCCGTCGCCGCATGGAACGTGCAAAGGCAACAGGCCGTCAGCTCGACGCTGATCGCGCGCGAAGTTCATGGAATGCTCGCCGCACAAAGCGTGGACATCGGCATGCGCGAGCTGCGGCACCAGTTGAATCAGTTTCTGCGCAGCGGCAAACACAAGTACTTCGAACGCATTCCCAGACTGCACGAAGAGACCGAGGCCCAACTCGAGCGAGCCAAGCAGTTGGCCCGCACCGAAGACGAAGAGCGCTTGATCGGTGTGGTGGCGCAGGGCTACGACGAGTTCTGGAATGAGTTTCAGCGCATCAACAATCCCGATTTTGAGGGTGACCGGGAACAGGCGCTGGGCCAACTCATCGACACCACGCTCACAGAAACGATTCTGGTCCCCGGCCGCGAATACATCGAATACAACCGCAAGGTCGTCGAGCGAACCACAGAGTCGAGTCGTGCGACCTCCGATCAGCTCCGGCAGGGATTTCTGCTGCTGGGCGTGTGCGGTGGGGCCAGTGGGCTCGTGGCCGGGATGGGAATCGCCCGCGCCGTCAATCGGTCGATCGTGCAACTCGATGTTTCGGTGCGCAGCGTCGCCGGCAAATTGAACCGGGTCGCCGGGCCGGTGATGATCTCGCAGGTCGGCGGCTTTCGAGAGCTCGAAACCGGGCTGCGGACGATGGAGAACCATATTGCCAACGTCGTCGAGAGACTCCAGCGGAGTGAGATGGAAGTTCTGCGAAACGAGCAACTCGCGGCGGTCGGCCAGTTGGCGGCCGGCGTCGCGCACGAACTTCGCAATCCATTGATGCCGATGAAAATGCTGGTGCAGGCGGCGATCGAACGCGACGACCGACAAGGGTTGACCGGTCGGGCGCTGCACGTCGTCGACGAGGAAATCGCCCGGCTCGAGCGCTCGATCCAGATGTTCCTCGATTTCGCCCGACCATCGCCCCTCGAGAAATCGACGTTCGACCTCGCCCGAGTCGCCGAGCAGACGCTGGAACTGATCGCCGGTCGCGCCGAACAGCAGGGAGTCGTTCTCCGCGATCAGTTGCCGACCGAATCGGTTCCGATCGAAGCCGATTGCGCCCAGATTCGTCAGGTTTTGCTGAATCTGCTGCTCAATGCGCTCGATGCCCTGCCGGATGGAGGCGAGATCGTTGTTGAAGTCGAGTCGACCGCCGCGGCAAGCCGCGAAGACCGGCCACTCGCCGTATTGCGAGTGGCGGACTCGGGGGCGGGGCTGCCCGAGTCGGTGCTCGACCGGGTATTCGAGCCCTTCGTCACGACCAAAGAGACGGGGACGGGACTGGGGCTTTCGGTCTCGCATCGGATCATCGCCGCCCACGGAGGGACGATCGAAGCGCGCAACCGATCGGAAGGGGGCGCCGAGTTCGTCGTGCGACTCCCGTGCTCGTCGCCGCTCGAAGTCGCCGCCGCTCATTGATTCGCCTCATTCCCGGATTGGTCCACCATGCCGCGTCTTCTGGTTGTCGACGACGAATCAAATATCGTGTTCTCGCTCGACGAATGTCTGCGATCGCCGACCCTCCAGATCATTTCGGCAGGCACGGCGCGGGAAGGCATCGACATGGCCCGCACCGAACGGCCCGACGTCGTCATTCTTGATGTCCGACTTCCCGATATGTCGGGGCTCGACGCCTACGACCGGATCCGCGCCCTCGACCCGCGATTGCCCGTCATCATGATCACGGCCTATGCCCGCACCGAAACCGCCATCGAGGCCATGCGGCGGGGCGCGTACGAATATCTGCTGAAGCCGGTCGATTTGCGGCGGATTAAGGAAGTCGTATCGCGGGCTTTGGAGGTCAGTCGCCTGAGTCGGGTGCCGGCGATCCTCGAACAGAGCGGCGCCGAAGACCTCGCCGCCGACCGCATCATCGGGCACTCGCCCGCGATGCAGGACGTCTACAAGGCGATCGGTCGTGTCGCGCCGCAGGATACAACCGTGCTGCTCTTGGGCGAAAGCGGCACGGGAAAGGAACTGGCGGCCCGGGCCATTTATCATTACAGCAAACGCAGCCAGCAGCCGTTTCTGGCGATCAACTGCGCCGCGCTTCCCGAATCGCTCCTGGAAAGCGAATTGTTCGGGCACGAGCGCGGCGCATTCACGGGAGCCGACCAGCGGCGGATCGGCAAGTTCGAGCAGGTCAACGGCGGGTCGATCTTTCTCGATGAGATCGGCGACATGACGCCCGCCACACAGGCCAAGGCCCTGCGTCTATTGCAGCAGCAACAATTCGAGCGCGTCGGCGGAAATCAGACTATCACCACTGACGTTCGGATCATCGCCGCCACCAATCAGGACCTCCCCGCGATGGTCGAGCAGGGACGGTTTCGCCAGGATCTCTACTACCGTCTGAACGGCTTCACGATCCGGCTGCCGCCCTTGCGCGAACGCCTCGAAGACCTGTCGCTTCTCACCGATCATTTCATTCGTCTTTACAACCGCGAACTGGGCAAAAACGTACGGTCGATGACCCCCGATGCGTTCGAAAGCCTGGAACGCTACAACTGGCCCGGTAACGTGCGCGAGTTCGAAAGTGCCATCAAGTACGCCATGGTGCAGACGACCGGTGACGTTATCACAGTCGACTGCCTGCCGTGCTCGTGCCGGTCGAGAGAGGGATCAACGGCCGATGCCGAGCCAAAACCGTCTGCCGAGCCGCTCGCCGATCTGGCGCGACTCGTGCGGCAATATCTGGTGGAAGGACGAAGTGACATTTATCGACTCGTCACAACGGCTGTCGACCGGGTGACGCTCGAAGAGGTGTTGCGGCATGCGGCCGGTCACCAGCAGCAGGCAGCCGAGATTCTCGGAATCTCACGGATGACACTGCGCTCGAAGTTACGGGCGCTGGGTCTGACGGTCGAAAAGCCCTGAAACGGCGCCGGTCACACCCGCGCGTTGGCGACGATCTCGGTCTGAGGAAACTTGCGACTGAGCCCCCAGCGGCCAAACCACCCGATCGCCGTCCCCCCGACGTTGAGCCACTCCAGATCGGACAACGCATGGAGAACGGCCAGACCTGCTGCCGAGATCCGCGTTCGCGATAAGTTCAGGCGCTGAAGCCCGCGCAGGTGCTGCAATTGGATCAATCCGGCGTCGGTGACGTCGCTGCCGGACAGATCCAGCCGCGTGAGGAACCGCAGATGCTGGCTATTGGTTCCGAGAAACTGTAGAAACTCATCGCTGTTGGTGGAATCGCGGAGATCGATTTCGCGCAATCGTTCGGCGAGCGTCGCGAAGTCGCCGAAGGAGCGCTGCATCCAATCGACTTTTTCGACCTGCACCTTTCCGCTGCGGTTTTCGACCTCTTGTATGATCTCCTGCTGACGGAGATACGGTTCGACCTGATTGGCCAGCCAGTGGCGGCGCCCCTCGCTGAACCGAACGTACTCCTGCGCCTGTTCGTAGGCGTCCTGCAGCTTTAGAAAATCGTCTTTCGAACCACCTCGATCGGGGTGCGCCTTGAGGGCCTTGGCCTTATACGCTTTGTGCACGTCGTCGGCGGCATAGGGCGGGAGCAGCCCGAGGTGCGCCATGAAATCGGGGCGTACAACTTCATTGACCTCGGCGGGGCCGCCAGGTTCTGCAACACCACCATCCCCCGTGCGATGCGGCGCTCTCTCCGGAAACTGACTCATGAGCAATCCACCTTCACATGAATAAATCCACCGCGCCCCGGGGGGCGAAGAGACCGCATTGTAGCGTTCCGATCTAAATCGCCTAGTCGCCGGACGCCGGGCGGGTCGCTTGACACCCGACGCCGGGGCAACGACCTTGCACAATGAACGAATGGGGTGACTCAATTGGAGATGTTCCAGGATATGAATGCTGAAATCACTCGTCTGCTTACCGGTTTCCCGGTGATCTGCACACTCCCCGTTCAGTGGGGCGATCAGGATGCTTTCGCCCACGTCAACAATACCACATATATTCGCTGGTTCGAGTCGTCGCGGTTCGCGTACGGAACCGAGACGGGAATGTCCCAATTGTACGAGACGCAAAAAATCGGCCCGATTCTGGCTTCTGTTTCGTGCAACTATCGACGGCAGTTGATTTTTCCGGATACCGTGCACGTCGGCGCACGAATCACAAAAATCGGTCGCACGAGCATGGTGATGGAACATCGCGTCGTCAGCGAAAGCCTGCAGGCCGTCGCCGCCGAGGGAGACTCGACGATCGTGATGTTCGACTATCGCGGTCAGAAGCCGGTTCCCGTCTCGCCGGCGCTGCGACAGGTGCTTGCGACGCTGGAAGGTCCCGACTCGCTGCTTGTGCAGCTCAATCCGCCACCGGGCTGACCCATGCACATTGCGATCGTCACCGCCGGCGGCGCCGGAATGTTCTGCGGGTCGTGCATGCACGACAACACTCTTGCGCGAGCGCTGCTCGAATGCGGACACGACGTCAGCCTGATCCCCTGTTACACGCCGATTCGCGTCGACGAGCGGGACGTCAGCGAACACCGCGTCTTCCTGGGCGGAATCAACGTCTACCTCGACGCGCTCGTTCCGGGATGGACCCGCTTGCCGCGCCCAGTGACGCGCTGGCTCGATTCGCCCGCCGTATTGCAGCTCGTCAGCCGCTTCGCGATCAACTCCAGCGCAAAAAAGCTCGGCAAGCTGACGATCTCGCTGCT
>JAGVKR010000036.1 GCA_020050375.1 Planctomycetales bacterium | reverse complement strand
TGGCCTTGTACCTGGGATGCTGGTTCACGGCGACAACCCCGGTTTTGGGTGCTCGGGCCGATCTGGCGGCCGCGGAGCAGGCCTGGTTCGAGGACGGGCGGATTGATAAGGCCGAGCGGGCCTACAAACATGCGGCCGAAGTCGACCCACTCAACGCCGAGCCGTGCGAATGGCTGGCAAGGCTCTTCCTGCAGCGTTGGCAGGCGACCGGGGAGGGGGAGAACGAGCTGTTCGACATGAGCGTCTATTGGCAGCGGCAGGCCCTCTTACGACAGCCGAGGCAAATCGGCGCCTACCGGGCGCTGGGCGCTGCGTATCTGGCCCGTTTCCAACGCACGCGCGACCCGGAAGACGCCGTTTTGGCCGCCGACGAATTCGCTCGCGCGGCGGCTCTGTATCCCAATCACGCCGAACTTCAGTCGGAATTGGCGGAGGCGTTGTCGCTCGCGGAGGAACCGGACGCGGCTCGATCGTTTGCCGAACGCGCTCTGGACCTCGACGCGATCAACCGGCGATTGGGACACCGGGACAAAATCCTGCCGGAGTCGCGGCAGACGTTGCTGGAGAATATATTGAAACCACAACCTGCGTTGCCGGAACGGCTTGAAGAACCTGGCGAAAACTGATCGAGCAAGCCGCCGAGGGGTCGCAATCGGCCGGTTACGATCGGAAGGTGGCGAAAAGTGGGGTGACAATCATTGCTCGTCTGACGGGACGAAAGCAGCAACTGGCACTGCAAATTGACTGCGATTACGAGTATTCTTCTTTAGGTGCCGCTGGAGCTCACCCGAATGGGGACAATGAGCGTGAACGGGTGTCAATCGACTCGAACAAATTCCAGCAATTCCGGTTTTTGTACGTATATTCTCTGGGTCGGCAATTTTTGGTGAGAGGGCAGAACTATGCGATGGGGTGTCGTTCTGGTGGGCTTCGTCAGCTTTTTGGCGTCGATGTTCGGCGTGGTTTATTTTCTCCGCGACGGAAATCAGGCGACGAGGAGCCTGGTTCCCCCGGATTTGGGAGCCCATGTTGCGTCGGATGACGAAGATAAAACAAAAACTCCCGAACGGCCAAAGATCAACACCGAGAAGGGGGCCCCACAACCCAAAGCGGTGATCGAGGAGACGACCTTCGCCTTCGGGGGCATGCAGTTGGGCGAAGAGCGCGACCATACGTTCGTCATCCGCAATGAGGGGCAGGCGCCTCTGGCCGTGGTGGTGGGTCCGACCACCTGTCAGTGCACAGTCGGCAACGTGAGCAAAGATCAGGTCGAGCCGGGGGAGTCGGCCGAGGTCAAACTCACATGGAAGCCGACAGCGGAAACCGATGAGTTCGACAAGGGGGCCGAAATTTGGACGAATGACCCCGATCACGAAACGATCAAACTGAACATCAAGGGGATTGTCGCGGCGCGGTTGAGGATCTACCCGGGCTACACCTGGTCCGATATGCAGTCTCGCGAGGGAGGGTCTACGGAGTTGACCGGAATGATCCTCTCGCCGATCAGCGAGAATTTCACCATCACGGGGTTCGAGTGCGAAAATCCGCATGCGTCGGCGGAAGCGACGAAGATCGAAGATGCCGACCGATTGAAGGAACTGGAGGTGATGTCCGGCTACATAGTGAAGGTCACGCTCCAGCCGGAGATGACCTTCGGCGGGTTTTCGTTCCCGCTCACGATCAAGACCGACCTGAAAGATGCCGCGGGCGTCCCGAGCGACGTGAAGGTGACGATTCGTGGAAGCCGTTCTGGGCCTTTTCGGATCGTTGGGCCGGAGTGGTTCGCCGAAATCGGCACAATTGCCCTGGGGACGTTCGATGCCGTGACCGGCCGGAGCGTGACGGTCAAGGCCGTTGCATTGCAACCACCCCCCGAGGGATTGAAGGTGAACGAGGCCGATGTCGTCTGCGATCCGAAGGAGTTGAAGGTTCGGATCGTGCCGGATGAAAGCAAACCCGGCTCCGGTCGCTTTCTGCTGACGGTCGAATATCCCCCGGGTGCTCCCCGAACCGTCCGTCGCGAAGAGCAACCGGCGCGGGTCAGGATTCGTACGAATCATCCGAAATCGCCTGAGTTCGAGTTCATGGTTTACTTCGCGGCGAATTGAACCAAGGAGGGATTTCCGAAATGTCGAAACGGATGCTCTTCGTCGGAATCGGGATCGCTCTCGTTGCTGGGGCGACGGCCTACATCTGGTCGCAGCGGCCTTCGCCGAAGCTCGTGCCGGCCGGCAACGACGCCGCGGGAGTCGAAAGCCCCGACAAGTTTCTACCAACTGACTCCACACCCAAGCCGGCAGAGCAAATGGAAGAGCCGGCGGAGGAAAGCGAAGAAGCGGTGCTGGCCGATCGGCCAGCACAGGCTACGGACGGAGCGCCTGCTGCCGAGCTCCCCGAGGCGGAGACGGTCATCCCGACTGAAAAGAAGGCCGAGAAGCCAGCGCCGCACGCTCCGGTCGCGAAGACGCCCCCCAAACCGCTGCTCAAAGACTGGCCGACTCCGGCGGCGGCCTTCGTCCTTTCCGGTGAAATGCACGGTTACGTCGAACCGTGCGGTTGCTCGCTCAACCAGTTGGGGGGGCTCTCGCGCCGGGCCGACTTGTTTCGTCAGATCAAAGACCGCGGCTGGCCGGTGACGGCTCTCGATACCGGTGGGCTCGTCGCGAACGCCGGGCGGCGTCAGGCGAAGGTCAAGCTGCGGATGGCGTTCGACGCGCTGCGCGAATTGCATTACGCCGGAATCGCGATGGGGGTTGAAGAAGCTCAAACGGGGATCGACCTGCTTCTATTCGACGAAAAAGATCGCCCGCCGCTGCTCTCGTGCAATCTGGTGATCGGGGGGGGCGACATCGGCACGCACATCCCCAAAACGATGGCGACGGTCGGCAAGCTCAAAGTCGGCGTCACGGCGGTGCTCGGCGATACGCTGGCCGCCAAAGTCGCGTCGCAGAACGCCGGTGAGATCCAGGTCCAGCGCGCCGTCGAATCGCTCGAGAAAGTTGTCGCCGAGCTCGAAGCCGAAAAGCCCGATCTGCTCGTGCTCCTCTCACACGCCAAGCTCGCCGAGTCGAAAAAACTGGCGGAGAAATTCCCGCAGTTCCAGTTGATCGTCAGCGCCGGCGGTCCCGAAGATCCCGACCCGCAGCCGCAGTACGTGGGTGAGACGCTCGTCGTCGCTCCCGGCCAGAAAGGAAAGCACGTCGCCGTCGTGGGATACTACCCGGACGAAGCCGGCAAAAAGTTTCGATACGAATCGGTCGCGCTCGACGGCGAGCGGTTCCAGGAGACGCCATCGATGCGCGAGCACATGCGCCGCTACCAGGAGGCGCTCGCCGTGCAGGAGCTCGTCAGCAGCGAGCCGCGCTTTGACGACCCGCGCAACACGACCCGGATGATTGAAGACAACCCGTTCGTCGGCTCGAAAGTCTGCGGCGAGTGCCATACGAAAGCCTACAAGAAATGGCTGAGCACCGGTCACGCCAAGGCGACGCAGTCGATCAAGACCGGTCGCAAAGGTGAAGAGGCGAAGTTTATCAGCCGGATCAACGATCCGGAGTGCGTCGCCTGCCATGTCACGGGGTGGGAGACCGGCCGGGAGAATCAGGAAGGGCCGAAAGATTACTACGGGTTCAAATCGGGCTTCGTTAGCGAGCAGGCAACCCTGCACCTGACGGGGCAGGGTTGCGAGAACTGCCACGGCCCCGGCGGCCGCCACACCGAGCTCGAACGGCAATTCGCGAAGGACGCGAAACAGAGCGACGCACTGACGCAGTTCCGCGACTTTCTGCACCTGCAGGTCGACGGGATCGGAGCCAAACTCTGCGTCAAATGCCACGACGGCGACAACGACCCGCACTTCAAAACCGACGGCGACGTCTTCGAAGAATTCTGGTCGAAGATCATTCATCTTGGCGTCGATTGACCCCGGCGAGCGGGGGGCGTCAGCCCCCTGAAGCCTTGCCTCCAAGTGTCACGCCCGTTTTCCGGCAAAGACGCTGGCAGTGCCTGGCGACACGTCCTCGCCGGAAAAAAAAGACCAGCCCCCCGCCGCTATGCCAGCAGTCGCTCCACCACCTTCGCCTTCGTCACCTCTGCATCCGTCAAACTCGTCTCGCGGCCGTCGTGCGGGAAGGTCAGACGGCGGTGATCGATTCCCAGCGTGTGAAGCATCGTCGCGTGCAGGTCGTGGACGGTGACGACATCCTGCACCGACTTATAGCCGAAGTCGTCGGTCGCTCCGTGAACGTGCCCGCGCTTGAAGCCGCCGCCCGCCAGCCAGAGCGAGAAGGCGTGGCGGTTGTGGTCGCGGCCGTCGGCTCCCTGCGAAATCGGCTGGCACCCGAACTC
>JAGVKR010000397.1 GCA_020050375.1 Planctomycetales bacterium | reverse complement strand
GATCAAAACGGCCGAAGTCAAAGCGCTCTGCGACATGTCGCAGCACAAGAATGTGACGGTGAAGGTCTCGGCGTTCTACGCGCTCGGCAAAAAGAAGCCGCCGTATCTCGATCTCGGACCGATGATCAAGCAGGTGCATGAAGCCTTCGGCCCCGAACGGCTGATGTGGGCCACCGATTGTCCCTACCAGGTGGTGGATCACACCTACCAGCAGTCGATCGACCTCATCCGAAACGGCCTCGATTTCCTGAAGGCCGACGACAAAGAGTGGATCCTCCGCAAGACGGCGGAGCGAGTGTTCTTCGCACCGTGAGGGGCGGCGTATCCATGAGTGTCGTCTTTCGCTCCGCGAAAGAACGCCCTTTCGCGGAGCGAAAGGCGACAAGGCAACATGTCTCTTGCCGGTTCGCGTCGATGAACGGTATCATGCACACATCAAAGTTGCGTTGCGCGTTGTCCGTTGTCCCTTAAAGAGCGCATGATGCCGTCGCGTCCCTGTCCCGGTCCGCTGCGCCGCCGCGAGTTTTTGCAGGCAGGGTTGCTCACGTTCGGAGGGCTGGGGCTGGCGGATGTCTTGCGCGGTCAGGCGGCTGCCGGGAATGCGGGGCAGGACACATCGGTGATCCTCCTGTATCTGCACGGGGGCGCGTCGCAGCTCGAAACGTATGACTTGAAGCCAAAAGCGCCGACCGAGTATCGCAGCGTCTTCGATCCGATCCCCACAAACGTCGCCGGGATCGACATCTGCGAGCACTTCCCCTTGCAGGCAAAGATCGCCGACAAATTCTCGCTCGTCCGGTCGGTTCGGCACACGATGAGCAGCCACACCGATGGAGGAATCGAAGTCCTCACCGGAAAGACGCCCCTCCGTCCCGACCCGACTTCGAATTCCAAGAGCGAGCACCCCGACCTCGGGGCGGTCGCCTCGAAACTGCACGGCCCGCATCCGGCGGCGATTCCCCGGTATGTGGCGATCCCGCAGCCGCTGTATATGACACGGCCGGCGTACCTCGGCGTGCATCACGGCGCTTTTCCCGTCGGCGATCCATCGAATAAAGATTTCAAGCCCCCCGCATTGCAATTGGCGGCCTGTACCGAAGCACGCAGCCTCGACGATCGGCGCGGCCTGATCCGGCAGCTCGACAAGCTTCGGGCCGACCTCGATCTGCGCGGCAGTCTCGACGGCGCCGATAAGTTCCGCGACCTGGCGTTCGCCATGCTCACCGGCCCGCAGGTCGCCGCCGCCTTTGATCTGAACCAGGAAAAACCCGAGCTGCGCGACCGCTATGGCCGTCATCGCTGGGGGCAGGCGTGTCTGCTTGCGCGCCGTCTCGCCGAGGCCGGGACGAGCGTCGTCTCGCTCTATATCGATACCCCCGCCAACGGGGAAGAATTCACCAACTGGGACGATCACCCCGGCAATGCCGGCCGGATCGGTCCGTTCGGTTTCTTTATGCAGAAGCGGCTTCCGTATCTGGACCAGGCCCTCTCGGCCCTGATTGAAGACATTTTCGCCCGGAGCCTCGACCGGCGGATCATGGTCGTCGCGCTCGGAGAATTCGGTCGCACGCCGCGGCTCCGCAACGACAAGAATTTCGGCGGCGCGGGGCGCGATCACTGGCCCGATGCGCAGAGCGTGCTGCTTTCAGGTGGCGGTCTCAAAATGGGGCAAGTGGTCGGGGCGACCAACTCGAAGGCCGAGTATCCGATCGAACGGCCCCTCACTCCCAAAGACATTCTGGCGACGATCTACCGCCATCTGGGGATCGACTACACGAATACGTTCCCCGATCACTCCGGCCGGCCGATTCATATTTTGAGTGAAGGCGCCCCGATCGCCGAGTTGGTTTGACGCGCGATAGGAAATGAATCGATTCCACGCAGGATACGGTTGACCATGACCCGGGACGAGATTGTCGAGGAGAGACGACGACTAAAAGCCGAATATCGAGAACTATTTGCCGATGTGGCCGCATTGTTGTTTCGCCATGATCCAATCGGCATTAACTTCGACACCAACACTGACGAGTATGAACCGGAAGTTGGCACGATTTTACCGCGACTTCGTACCTGTCGTTCAGAGGAAGATACTCTTCAAGTCGTCCATGAAGAGTTCATTCATTGGTTCGGCTCCGAAATTGGCACATCTCGCGACAAGTATGCAAAAATTGCTGCGGAGATTTGGCAACTCTGGCAGGCCGGCAAGACCTTACGCTGAGGACATTAGCAGACATTGCTGAAGTTTACGCGAACTCTCTCAAGGAGCGCTTTCATGCCCCAAGTCAACCGCCGCGAGTTTCTTGAAGGGAGCCTCGCACTCACCGGAGCCGCCGTCTGGAGCCAGGTCGCCGGAGGGGCGCCGCCGAGCGAAAAGGTCAATATCGCCGTCATGGGTTCGGGTCGCGGGTCGTCGCTGGCGAAGCATTTCGCCGCGCTCCCGGAAGCGAATGTGATTGCCATCTGCGATGTCGATCAATCGCGCGGCGAGCCGCTGGCGGCCAAGATCGGCGAGCAGACCGGCCGCAAGCCGACGTGGGTGAATGATTTTCGGACGCTGCTCGACCGAAAAGATGTCGACGCGATTGCCGTCGCGACGCCCGACCATTGGCATGCGCCGGCGACGATCATGGGCTGCGTCGCGGGAAAGGATGTCTATGTCGAGAAGCCCTGCTCGCACAACATCGCCGAGGGACGGCTGGCGGTGAAGGCGGCCCGCCACTACGGCCGCATCGTCCAGCACGGCACGAATCTCCGTGCTGCTCCTCACTACGAGCAGGCGTGGGAGCTGATCCGCAAGGGAGAAATCGGCAAGGTGATGATGGTCAAAGCCATCAACAACCAGCGCCGCGGCCGGCTCGAAGCGAAGGCCGACGAGCCGGTTCCCGCCGGCGTCGATTACAACCTGTGGCTCGGGCCTGCTGCCGAGCGCCCCTTCAATCGCAACCGTTTCCACAGCGCCTGGCACTGGATGTGGGAGTTCGGGACGGGGGACATCGGCAACGACGGCGTCCACCAGATCGACATCGGCCGCTGGGCGCTGAATCTCAAGGCCCCCAAGGCGGTCTCGTGCAGCGGCGCCAAACTCGGGTCGAAAGGGGACGCGCAGGAAACCCCCGACACGATGGTCGTCACCTGGGAGTACGACGATCTGCTCTATGTCTTCGAGCAGCGCGACTTCACGCTCTACAAGATGCCCGGCCATCGGCAGGACAACGACAACATCATCTATGGCGACAAGGGTTTCCTGATGATCGACCGCGACGGCTATCGCGTCTTTTACGAGCGCGGCAAGCCGGGCCCGGTCGTCGAAAAGAAATGGGACGACACTCCCCGCCACTACCAGAACTTCGTCGACTGCATCAAGAGCCGGCAACACGAGCAGTTGATCGCAGACATCGAAGAAGGGCACTACTCGTCAATGCTGGCCCACCTGGGCAACATCGCCTACCGCACCGGCCGCCGGCTCGAATTCGACCCGGCGACCGAAACCTTCCCGAACGACAAGGAAGCGAATCAACTGCTCACTCGTGAGTATCGCAAGGGGTTTGAGCTGCCGAAGATCGGGTGATGATGGTTGCGGACTCAGCGAGTAGAAAACGTCGCGGCGCTTGTGCCGTGCAATCATGAGTGATGAACCGGCTGCAGGGCTTTGGGATTACGATCGGGATCGAACGCAGACTCCCACGGTGGGCGAGAAGTTCTCGATCAGCCTGTTCCAGTGGCTGTCGAAGCGCCGCTCAAAGGGTCTGAAAAGGTCGAAGTCGATCCGCATCATTGGCTATGTTGCCGATGCGGACGCCGTCTATCAGAAAGCCGATGAATTGAGCCGGCGGTTCAACATGGAGGGGGTGAGCGTCGAGAACCCGCCCCCGTGGCTGCAAAAGCAATACGCAGTACGCCGCCCGGCCCATCTGGTCGCGGAGCGCACGTCAGATGAATTGACCGGCGCGGAAGTCCGTCCGATTCGGCTCGAAGTGATGACGAACGAACTCGGGCCGCATGGTTTCGTTAAGCATAATGGAATGAATTTTGTGCGTCGGCAGGGCGATCAGTACCACGTCATCGAGTATCAGACCGGCAAGTACGGCCATGAGTACGCAATGGGAATCGGATTTCACTACACGTGGATCCCAAACTTGTCTGCGTGGACGATGATGCCATCCACCGCCGATGTATGCTGGTCGTATTGTGCCGTCCAAGCGCACGTCGGCGAGTTCGGACTCAATTTCACTCGAGGCCGAACGTGGTTTCGCTATGGGAATGATCGAAAGTCGTTCGCACGTACTTTGCTGGAAGATGTAGCAGAAGGGCGCACGCAGTTGGATGTGCACGCCCGTAAATGGGAAGATCCTGAATATTGGATGTCAGGCGAGGTGCAAGCCAGTCGTCGCGATGTTCGCATTTTGTTCCCGTGGCGCATCGACGATTGCCTTTTTCTCGCTTGCATCGCAATTCACTTGGGGCAGCCGGACCGCGCCAATCGCGAATTGAAGATTTATTTGGGCCGCGCGCAAACGAGTGGTCAATATGAACACATTCTTGGCGAAGTTCGAAAGTGCTGTGCCGCGATGAATTTCGAACCGTCGATTTGACCGGATTGCGCAATCTCGCGTTGCCACACGGCGGCGTTCGACCGCGGAACCGCTGATACAGTGCGTTCATCCGGTCGCGCAAGAACGACCGGCAGATGCCAGGCAAGCTGCGATGTCCTCGGCCTGCAGCCACGAGTAGCCTTCCAGAATTGTTTCGTGTGAGTCGCCGGCAGCAAACATGGCGAGGATATGCTCGACGGCCAGTCTCCTGCCGCGAATGGTCGGCTTGCCGCCGAAAATCTCGGGATTGACCGTGATTCGCTGAAGGAGTAGTTGTTCGTCCATTCTCGCACCCGATCGTGCTGGAGGTCCTGCTCTCAATCTTACTCCATGGGTTCGGCCCGCCTATTCCCGATCCCACGGAAAGGCCATCGTCGGCACGTTGACATGGCGCTTCATCGTGAACGACAGGCGGGCGCCCGCGCCGGGGGCCAGCTTCACGGTGACGTGCGAGGCGTCGACCGGCTGCGGCTTGTCGCCGAGCTTCACCGACGTGAACTGGTGCTCGGCATAGCCGCCAGCCTGGACGACGACCGTCCGTGAATCGAGTTGGTCCATGTTGACGAGCGTCACCGAGACGCGGTCGTCGGTCATCTCGTCGATCAGCGCGGCGACGTCTTCGGGCATTCCGGCGCGGCCTTCGTCCGGGTCAAAGTAGCGCAGACGGCAGAAGAGGGCCGAGCCGCCGCGGCCGGGGTGCAGCCCGCCGAGAGCCAGCTCGATCAGCGACATGATGCTGCAAGGCGTGTACGCCATCGGATCGTCGGCAAGGCGCGTGTCGGGGGTCGTGGTGTCGTTGCGGATTCCCTCGACCTGCGTGCGGACGCGGCTCAAGTCGCCACGCAGGGCCTGCTCGGGATAGCCGGCGTTTTTTCCCGCGAGATACGAGAACCACCCCTGCCCGGCGACGCGAGCCAGGTCATCGGGTTTCATCGACAGGTAGGCGATCTCAAACGCGCTGTACGAGTATTTCTCGGGCCGGAACTCGTACCACCCCTTGTCACCGTGCATCGTCGGGTAAAGCGTCTTGCCGTCGACGACCTTTTTGTTCGCGTTGACGGCATCGATCTGCTTCCGCCACGCGTCGAGATAACGATCGTCGCCGGTGAGCATGTAAGCGTTCATGAAGCCCTGGAAGCCGGCCTGGTGCTGATTGCGGCTGGCCATTTTCGCGGAGGCCGGGTCGTAGACGGTGAATCCCCAGCCGTAAACACCTCCCCACCAGTTGCCCCCGGTTTCTCCGCCGATCTTGCCGTCGAGGCCGATGTTGGTCGGAATGATGTTTTTGTTGGCCGCCATCCGCTCGCGCCAGGCGTCGACATATTCGAGCAGCCACGTCTTGTATTTTTCTTCGTGCGTGAGCAGATAGGCGTTGAGCGCGAGCGTCGTCGCCTTGAGATTCTGCGGATGATCGCCGACCGTGTCGTTGTAATCCTTGAAGTGCTCGACCATCTGCGCGTACGTCGTCTCGCCATGCCGGGGCTTGAAGCGGTTCTCGACTTCGATCGGGTCTCCTGCCCAATCGAGCCCGGTCGCTTTGCGCATGAGCGGCCCGCGGCTGCCGTTGAACATGCTCTTGATGATCTTGTGCTTTGCATCGTAATTCGGCGCGCCGGGGTCTTCATTCATATAGAAGCCGGCAAAGCGCTTGACGCGCTGCGCGAACCGTTCGTCGTCGGGATCCGACAGCCCCTGCAGGTTGAAAACGACGAGCCCTTCCCCGTTGTGGAGCCAGTCCATCATCACCGGGAATTCCTTGTAATACATGCCGTCGCGGGCGAAGGGGACGTCGGTCGTCTTAGCCAGCGTGTATTGCCGCAGGTGCCCTTCCCAGGCGCGCTTGTACATCTCGAGGATGTCGTCACTGGCCCCCAGCGCGTGCAGGATCGGCCAGTCGAGGCAATTCTCGATTGCATCGTCGGGGCCGTCGTCTCCGCCCCAGCGTTCAACACACAGCAAAAAGCCCCGCTCATCGAAGTATTTCTCGAAGAACTCGCGACAGGCGGCGGTGTTGGTGCGGATCAACTCGCGTTCGAGCAACGCCCATGCCGGCGGCGAAAGCGGCGCCTCGATCGAAACCGTCGGCTTGGCGGCTTCCACCGTCCGGTAGGACATCGCGACGGCGAGCGCGACGAGGAAGCCCGTCTTGCAACAGTGCCGCAAATCGTAACGAGCCGTCATGAGCGTTCTCCGACTGACAAGGGGCTTGCGAACGGTGACTGGTTTTCCAACACTTCCGACATCGCACATTTCATTTTCTGCCGATCGTGGAGTCCGCACCGACAATCAACGATTGCCTGCGGCTCTGGCGGAGGGTGCGCCAAGCCGGATATTATCACCCCATCTGCGACCGACCTTCAAGCGTGATCCATAGAAAATCAGAGAGCTCCACCACAGCCATGTCCGACCGTTCGCACCGTTCCCTCGTCGATGATACGTACGCCGAAGCCTTTCGCAGCCTCTACGCCGAGCTCCTCATCACGGCCCGCGACCGCAAGTGGCTCGACCACGCGGTTGCCAGTTGCACCGGCAACGCGTCGAGCACGATTCTCTGCGACTGCGAAGCGGGACTCGATCGCTACGTCGGTCCCGGCGGAGACGAATCGTTCGCAACCCCCGACGGTCGGCCGGGGGCGATCGTGCAGATCCACGTCCCCAGGTTTCGCAAAGATCGCGTGCCGGCGCTCGAGCGTTCGCTGCTCGTGCGGATCAGCCAGAACGTATTGACGTGCGCGACGACGGCGTGCTTCAACCTGCTCGACACCGACCCCTTCTTCAAACTCGGCCGAAAGATCGCCTTTTTCGGCGACGGCTGGCAGTTTCGCGACACGCGGTTTGGCCGCAAGGTGTGGGTGATACCCATTCTCGGCGGCGAGTTCTGTCTCGACCGGCGGTTTGGTTTCGCGGACGGGCTGATGGGAGGCAACCTGTGGTTCCTCGGTCGCGATCTCGATGCGGCCCTGCTCGCCGCCGAGCGGGCCCAGGCCGCCGCCGCCCGGGTGCAGGGAGTG
>JAGVKR010000498.1 GCA_020050375.1 Planctomycetales bacterium | reverse complement strand
GTTGTGGCCGGAGCCGCCGCTGGTGTCGCCGGCGGGCTCGCCTGTTTTGCTTCTCCTTCGGGTTTGACCTTGTCGTCTGCGGCAGCCGCATCACCAGGCTTGTCGCGCTCCTTCGAAGCAGTCGAGCTGCCACCGCCCTTTTTCTTGTTCGAACCGTACGTCTTTTTCGTCGACTTCTTTGCCGTGGACTTCTTCCTGGTGGCCTTGCCGCCTTTGGACAACTCGTTCAGGAGCATCATGCCGCCGGTCACGCCGACGCCGATTCCCACACCCCGGCTGCCTGCCGCAGCCTGTCGCGGCTGAACGGCGAGCGCAAAGATGCCGAGCATCAACATAGCGAAAAGCGCGATGGCGCAACGCCGACGCGGCGGAACGATTTCACAGCCTGTTTTCATGTCAGTTCTCCGCATTTCTCGTGGCAACATACGGTGTCACCTGACGACCTGATCCTTGGTGCATTTGCGCGTTACTACGTCGATCGATGTGCCTTTCGGGCACTTGCCGACGGCCTTGGGCACTCGTTTCGGCGGGGCCTGTGCTCCTCCGCCTGAGCCCGAGCCATAGGTGATCCGGCAGTTCGGCTGTGTTCCGACCATTCCGGCCGGACACGGCCCACCGGCCGGAGGCGTCTTCGCCTGCGGTGGCGGCTTCGGCGGCTGAGGCCTTACGCACTTCGTTCCCTTCTGCTGGTACCCCGCGGGGCAATAGCAGTTCGGAGGCGTGCCGATCAGCTGCCCTTTGCAACGCGGCGGTTCGGGCCTCACGCAACGGATGCCTTTCCGCTTCAGTCCGCCCGGGCAATAGCAGTTCGGCAGGTGACCCTGCAGATCGCCAGGGCATGGCGTGGGAGGACGCACGCAACTGCTGCCAGAACGCCTGAGGCCCTGCGGGCAGTAGCAATTGGGCGGAGTGCCTATCAGGTCGCCGGGGCACGGGGTTGTCTTGGTCGGTATCCTGACGCAGTTCCTGCCGGAGAGCCTCGTCTCCTTGGGGCAATAGCAGTTGGGATATCGGCCAAGCTGGTTGCCTGGACATTCGCGCGGTGGCGGGTCGTCATCGTCATCCGAAGCGGTCATGCTCGGACCGCCTGCCGATCCGGCCGGTGCCGTGACTTCGATGAACCGGCAATTGGGATAGGGGCCGGCCCAGCCTTCAGGGCACTCCCCAGTCGGTGGAGCGACACAAGTGCCGTTGGCCCACTCCATCGGCGCCGGACAACGGCATTCGCCGGAGACGAGAATCATTCCGCCGAAGCACCGATCCGGCTGTGCCGTAGCATTCATCCCGCCAGTGAGCTCGTCGGGCTGGGCTGCCATGCTGGGGCCGCCAGTGAGTTCTTCCGGGGCGGTACAGTTCGGATAAGTCCCCGTGTAGTTTTCAGGGCATTGCTTGTCGGGTGCGGGTGGGGCCAGCGCGACCGTATGGCAGGAGTTGCCGGTGGCGGTACCAACCTCTTTCCGGGCCGTCGGACCTTTCGCTACCTGCTCGGCGGCCGCCTCTCCCGGCGCAGCCACGTCTGCACAGTTGGTGAACGAGCCGGTGGTCGGCGCGTCATCCGGAATGCGGATCACGACCTCGTAGTTGTTGTGCTCGCCGACCTCGAGACGCATGTGACCCGTGCACGTGAACGGCGCCTGCGTCGGCGGCGGATTGCACGGGAAGTCGTCGGCATTGCCGACTTTGGTGAGCGACACGATCTGAGCCGTTCCAATCCCGTTCATCTTGTCTGTGACGGTGACCGGATCGTCGTGCGGGATGTTGCCCGGGTTGAAGATGTCGAGGTTGAACTTGCAGTCCTTGCCCGGCTGACAGGACTGCCCACCCGTCTTGACGACCGCAACATCGAACGGGTCGAGCCTGGCCGTGTCGCAGTCCTTGAGCTCGGACGCCGGGTGTTTGTTCTTCTGCTGCAGGGTGGGATCGTAGGAGAGCGTGGCGCAGTTCTCGACCTCGTTGGATTGCGCGTTCTTCCAGGTCGATCCGGCCTTGAGAATGAACGATACCGAGATCATTCCGCCGGGTGGGATTTTCGCGTCCGGCTTGTTGCACGTGATGCCCGCCACATCCGTCTTCGTGCAATTCCACTGATCGGGATCGTGGAACGTTTTCTCGAACGATTCCGGGATCGTCTCGGTCGGTGGTCCGCCGTTGCTAGGAATGAAGATGGACTGGGTAATCCGGTCTTGAATCGTGACGGGTCCATTGTATTCCGTCCCACCGACGTTTTTCACCATGACCGTGAACAGGCACGGCCCCTGCGGCGTGCAGTGCTTCTCCGGCATGCCGACCATCTTGTCGACGATCAGCCGGGGTGGCGCAGGAGGCGGAGGTTGAACGGCGAGCTTCGCGCAGGCGACGACCGATGTCGTCTCACTGCTGTTGATCGCCGCGCAATTATCGATTTCCTTCGGCGTTTCCTTCCCGGAATTGACGGCGAACGAGAGCTGAAGCGGCGGAGCCGCGCCGGGCGCGAGGGGGCCGGGCAGGGTGCACTTGAATTGCGGCATGCCCTGGTCGCACGTCCACGGCAGGGCGGGCTCCTGCCGCGTCATCGTCGTGAACGTCTCTCCGTCCACTTTGACGAGCTCATTGATCTCGATCGGCCCCTCGACAGGCGTCGTGCCGGTGTTCGTGACAACGATCTCGAACGAGCAACCGCCTTCGTTCGTGCAATTCGTCGCCGTCGCCCGCTTCTCGATTTTGAGGGGTCCCGTATCGAACTTCGCACAGGACCTGTTGTCGCTTGCATCGCTGTCGCCCTTGAAGACGTCTTGTCCCGGCACGTCGACCGGCGGCAAAGTCCCGGCGTCAGCCGTCGCGGAATCGTTCGACGGATCGACGTCAGATCCGACTTGGCGGTTGGGGTCGTTGATGATGATGGACTGTCGGGTTTTCACCGTTGCTCGAACGGGGGTGACGTCCGCCGGAACGGTCGCCTGAACGACCACCTGTTTGGATGTCTTCGGCGCAATCGGAATCTGACTGCCGAATGCGGTGCCCCGAAAGTCTGGCGCGCCGACAGGAGTGGCCAGAAGTTTTTCCGTCGAAGTCACGGCGAAGGTCGGCGCGTCCGTTTCGAAGACGAAGTCGACAGGGATGTTGCCGGTTCCATTGTTCTCCAGCGTTACGGTCCACGTACAATCCTTGACGGTGCCGCGCCTCTTGCAAACCTCGCCGCCTTCGAGCTTCACACCCGTGTCGGAGGCGGCATTGCTCGCTGCGGGCACCGGCCCATCTTTGATCTCCTGCTCGGGCAAGGGCGGGGCTGCGGGAATGCTGCTGCCCGGCGCGGCAAACTTCAGCTCCGTACAATTCTCGCCGCTCAGACCTTCCGGTGGAACGTCGAACGTCATCGATACAGTTTTCTTGAGGGGCGGCGCTTTCGGCTGCAGGACGCGCTCTGCTGGATTCGCGCTGTCGATGGCCACATCAAATCCGTCAGGCAGGACGTGTGTTCGAGTGACGTTAAAAGTCGTCGCCCCTGGGTCGACGGGCTCGACGATGGGCGCCTCTTTCGGAAGCACCGACGAGCGGTCTTGGAGGGTTGCAACGCCTGCAAGCGCTGCCGGAGTGTCGCCGGTGTTTGTAATGCTGATTTCAAACTTGCAGTTGGCCTGCGTGCCGATCGTGCGGCAGCTCTCAAGGGTTTTTTCGACCTTGACGTTGCCGGCTCCTGCCAGCGGCGGTCCTTGTGGCGTCCCGTCGTCCGGCGAGCCACCTGCGCCGCCGCCTCCACCGCCAGCGGT
>JAGVKR010000771.1 GCA_020050375.1 Planctomycetales bacterium | reverse complement strand
TGCTCGTCGGTGAGATCGCCGGCAAAACCGGGTCCGTGCATCGTCGTGCTGGCTGACTTGCGAATCTGCCCGGCAAGATCGGGCGCACCACCGTTCCATGCCAGCGGTTCCGTGTCGGCAACCCCCAATAGCGACAAGACCCGCTTGGGAGCGTCGAACGAGCCGTCTCCCTGATTGTCGTTGAGCAGGCCATTCGAGTGCCCGTCGGTGTGACAGCTCTGGCAGCTCATCCAGCCGTCGTGCGAGAGCCGGGCGTTGTGAAACAGCAATTCTCCCTGATCGGCCGCCGTGAGCGCGGGCTGCGGACCGAGAGAAATGGCGGCATGCGAGACCCGCGGTTCGTTGGCGGGAAAGTCGATGACGGTGATCGTGTCGCCGAGCGTGTCGGCGACGTAGGCCGTCGAATTTCGGTTCGGATGAATGGCGACGGCAGTCGGCCGTTTGCCGACTTCGAGACGCTGTTGTCCCGGCCGCCCTTCTTCCAGCACGGCCACTTCATCGATTCCCGAATAGGCGACGACGATTTTTCTATCGGCAGTCACGGCGATGCCCCCCGGATCGCCGGCGGCGCGGCCGACATCCCCCAGACGCAACGTCCGGCTGCCGGTGAGCAGATCGGCCTGCGGATCGAGAACCGCGTTGATTGACAGCGCATGGGCGACATTCGTCATGAGCGTCCCCCAGTGCAGGTCTTCGAACGTCGTCCGCGCGAGCCGGCTGAGCGTCTGGTGAGAGACGAGAACCTCGTCGCCGTTGGGATGAAGCGCAAGTCCGCGGATATTGTGGGCCGGAAGCGATCGGACCGATTCGATCGTTCCCGCCTTGGGGTCGATCAACGCCAGGTTCCCCCCGAACGAATCGGCGACGAGGAGCCGCTGCCCGCGACGAATCCACAACTGCATCCGGGGCGCGAAGGGGAGCGCGATTGAGCGTTCGACGCTCAATGTGGGAGTGGTTTTCTGATCTGTTTCGAAATCCAGCGCGACCACCGTCAGCCGCCGCGACCAGAGCGATGCGACGAAGCACTGGCGGCCGTCGCCGCTCATGCGAACGCTGACCGGGTAGGGGGCGATCTCCAATTGCGCAGCGATGGCCAGTGCGGTTCCCTCACGTTTCAGCAGAAGCAGCCGATGCCGCGCTTCGTCGGTGGCGAGCAGATAGCGGTCGTCTTCGCAGGTCACAATGTCCGAAAGTCGTTCGCCGACCGAATGCTCGGCGATCAGGCAGTTCTTTTCGGTGTCAATGACCGACACGGTGCCACTGCTACGGTTGGCGACGAAGATCTGTTTTCCGTTGTCGACGAATGCCATAGCGACCGGTCGGCGCAGGCGCGGCGCCAGCGTTGGGGTGGAAGACTGGCATTCGCGCAGCGCCTTTGCGAACGGCGTGATGTCGCTTTCGGGAGCCACGGTCGGCGTCTCGTCAGCAGCCGCGGCGGAAGACGTGCTTTCCAGCGAAACGCAGATTGTCACGCCGGCGCCCGCGGCGAGACAGCCAAACAGGACCGTAAGACGAAAACGATTCATGAAGTCAGTTCTCGGGTTGGTCGACACGAGGAAGGTCGTAGTGGCTCATTTTAACGGCGCGTCGAGTTTTGCCTGCAGTAATTCGCAGGCCCGGGTTGCCGCCACATCGCCAGCTCCGCTTTCGTAGTCGGGATGAACTTTCCAGGCAGCGGGGGATCGCATCAGGGAGCCTTTTCTCTGCTCGGCCGAGGCCGACGGCCCATTGGGCGTTGCGGACGGGCGTTGGAGAACGCCCGTCGCCAGTAGCACCACGTCGTCTCCGCCTGGGAACGGGATGCTTGAGTAGGCGCTCGTATCCCCCCTGGTGGCATGGCCGACAATCACGGCCCGGTGGTTGTCCTGCAGCGCCGCCGCCAGCCATTCTCCGGTATTGGACGTGTTCTGGTCCACGAGGACAGCCAGGGGCAATCCCCGAAACAGGCATTCACGATCGGCGACGAATTCCTGGACGCGCGATTTCGTGCGGATGCGTCCAATCACCCCCCCCTCCAGAAGGGCGTCGGCCAGAAGAACCGCAAAGTGTGGCGCTCCTTGAATACTGTTTCTCAAGTCCAGGACAACGGCCTTGATTCCGTCGGCAGTGAGCTGTTGCTCCATCTGTCGCAGTTCGTGAACCGTGCTGCCCCCGATTTCACTGATCCGGATGCAGGCGATCGGACGGTCGGGGTCGACGCGGTAGCGCGGGCGACCAAAATCCTGCGACCAGGCATGCACCGTATCGCGCGGGATCACGCTGCGGGTGATCGTCAGTGTTCGCGACGTCGCTGCGTCGGGCTGACGTACGACGAGCGTCACTTTTGTTCCTTCGGGGCCCCGAATGCGATCGACCACCTCGGTCACGTTGGAGCCCTTCATGGATTTGTCGTCGATGGATTCAATCAGATCCCCCTCGATAACGCCGGCTTTCACGGCCGGGCCATTGGGGATCAGACGCGAGAATCCCTGGTAATCTTGTGTACCCGAACCGAGAGCCACGCCGATTCCGACGTAGCGATTGGCTTGGAATTGTTCCTGAACCTTCCGTTCCCGGGCCGGAATCAGGCGGACGCCCCCCGGTACGATTCTGGAGATCGCCCCCTGCAGCGAATCGT
This sequence comes from Planctomycetales bacterium, assembly GCA_020050375.1. Classification (GTDB taxonomy): domain Bacteria; phylum Planctomycetota; class Planctomycetia; order Planctomycetales; family Planctomycetaceae; genus SIAF01. Next base: position 7,447 of record JAGVKR010000771.1, on the reverse strand, counting down.
CGAACGATGGGCTCCGTCGGCTGACCGCCGGGAGGTTGCGACGTTGCGGTGTCTTTTGGACGAGAGGTGCTGAAGATTTCGATGCTTGAGTCTCTTCCTCTTTCAACGCGGCCATGACCGGAGCCAGTTCGGTACGGAGTTGCATCAGAAACTGCCGCGACTCGTCTCGATTCGTGCATTGGAGGGCCAGCGATTCGTTCGCTTGAGTCGATTTGGGAACCCGCGGATCCATGTTGATGGCGATCTGCCGCAGCAGTTCCTGCCGCGTCGGCGAGTCAATGTGATGTTCGAGAACGAGGTCGATGATGTCGAGCGCCCGCTCGATTGCCGCGGCTTGTTGGGCCTGGTCTCGCCCTGCTTCAGGCGTCACCGCAGCCGGCGAATCGTCGGCAAGTCCAAGCCGTCCCGCCAAAAGCATTGCCAGACACCCACACCAGAAAGTCCGGCCCGACATGATCGGCTCCTCGCAACAGGAATTGGTGTGAAGAACGGCAGCCGCGCCTGGCGATTATATCCAGACCGGATCGCCAATTCCCACACCGTCTTGCATCCATCATCCACTGCCCCGGCGGTCCTTCCGTCAATCCGGGAAGGGAACCGACCCTGTGGTGATGGGGATCGTCGGCACTCCGGTGCGACTCCTTAGGGTTCACTCAATGCGCCGCACGTCGCGATGCAGTAGAGCCCCCTGCCTGCCTCCGGCGATCCTATTGCCATTGAAAAGTGAAATGAACTTATGTATACTATTAGGGCATCGCCGCTGACATTGTGATCGTTCGTTCGTCGTACGTGGCGTTCCTGGCGACCGTCTAAGTCAAACGCCATCATCGACCCGCGCCAGCCTTGCCCGTCCCGATCGCCGCAATTTCAAAAATGTGCAACTGCACACATTTTTGAAAAACACCCCGGTCCGATGTTCGCGCGATCGCTGCACTCAAACGTGGCCCGGAGCCTTTTTTCGTCTGTTTCGCTTCTTTCGTGGTTGAAGACTTCTTATGCCGAACGGAACGAGGAGAACCACGAACGACACAGAAGGCCCAGCGCGGCCTCGCATAGCTCAGCCGCAACCAAGACACCACTCAGGACCACGGAACACACGGAAAAAGAGGGCGGACGAGCGAACAGATCGTCCTCGACTTTGCGTCATGGATTAACGGATGCACCTGCCCCGCTCACTCATTAAGGGTAGTGGTGGAGTTTGATCTCGACGGCACGTCTGAGATGTCGATGTAAGCGTCTTAATCACGCAAAAGAATGAATTGATAATCCACTGGCCATCCGCTGGCCGGATTGCCGGTCGCGGCAAACCACGGCACGAGATAGACATCCAAGGCATTTTCGCACGATCCATCCCTCGGAATCAGGTTTCGATTGAAAGCCCACAAGAGCGGCGGAACGCTCAGTACGTAGATCACCGGCACCAACACCAACCCAGCGACGATCCACGGCAGCAATGATCGCTTTCGCTCGTCCATGCCGGGAGTCTACTGCGTGGGGAGGGGCGAGGGAAAGGAGAACCTGAACAAGTGTCGCCTATTCCACAAGTGGCTGGTTGACAATGGGGTTAGCGTGGATCAGACTTGAGTTAGTTATACCAACTCTCGAAGAATACACCGATGACCAAAACACCGAAGAAAGACGAGCAGAGCGCTCCCGCTGCGCCCGCCGCGCCGGAGGGCATCATGCTCAAGGTTGACTGGCACTTTCCCGAAGGATTGACGAGCAAATTCGCGAACCATCTTGTCGTTCAGCGTGACGAGAATGAAGTGTTCGTCTCATTTTTCGAGCTTCAGCCGCCTGTCATTATGAGTGCTGAAGACGCAAAGGAAAAGCTGAAGAGCCAAACGACCATACGGGCGACGTGCGTAGCGAAAATTGCCGTTAGTCAATCGCGGTGGGCCGGGTTCGTGAAAGCGATACAGGAAACTCAGCCGGTTCCCGGAAGTCAGGTTCAAGCCATTACAGACGATTCGGCTGGATCAATTTCGCCAAAAAAAGGTAAGAGGCGCTAGAACGTGTTCAAGTTCGACGTTCGCGGATCAACGATAGGCATCATGGTTGCCGTGCCGTATTGCGGCGAAGCAAATGCCGATAAGTACACCATCCGTCCCGTGGTCGCAAAAACGGAGATGATGATGGATAACGTCATTCGACAGATCAACGAAATCCCAGCCAATCTTCCAGAGCTTCTGGCCGAGGAGAGAGAGCGACAGGCGGCGCAAGCGAAAATGCCGTCGTCAACAAAGCTGGCGGCGCTCGCGGTTCAATCGCCTGCCCCGCGCGAGTGGTGGGACGAGCCCCTGCCTTTCTAGGCCATACTGGGGGCTCGGGCCGTGCCGACTTATAAGTTTGGGGACATCGTCGAAGCATCGGTTACGGACCCGAACGGACAGAACAAGAAGCCTCGCCCGGTGCTCATTCTCTCCGCCGACGAAGACATCGCAAATGGTGATGATTTGTTCGTCGTTGCCATCTCCAGTACGGGAATTCCCAAAAAGCTCCCCAGTCACTACTTCGCGCTTCAGTGGCACCGCAACGGGCATCCGAGGACTGGACTGAAAATGCCGTCCGTTGCAAAGTGCGACTGGCGAAGAAAGGTTCCGCAAAACGAAGTTTTGTTTCTTCGCGGATCGGCACCCGCAGCTACACTAAGCAAGATTGCTGAATACTTCGCGAACCTGCCGTGACGCTTTGTGTCATGCGTCACATCATGATTCTAGAATCAACAGCCTAAGTCTCTCCCAATGAATAATTGGGATAGCGTCCCGCGCCATGGCCGGCGCATTGGCTTTATACCCCAACGGAGGGGACGCGCTTACGCGCGCTGGATTTCGACTGACGGATTCAACGCTTATCCCGAAGCGGTTGACCTCGCCTTTGCCGACAACTGCCGGTACGGGCAGATCATCAAGGATTACCGCAACGCCGATCAGCCGGGCCGCTACGGTTGCCCTGAACTCATCGGCACCGAATGCCGTGAGATATTCGGAGCGATAAACCCGATGACGATATGCACCAGCCACGTCGAGCGCGTCAACCTCACGACTCGCACGCTGCTGAAGCGATTTACCCGGCTGTCGCTCTGCTTCTCGAAGAAACTGGAGAACCTTGTCGCTGCCGTGGCGATCTACGTTGCGTACTACAACTACTGCTGGCAGCACGCGAGTTTGGGCGGACGGTCGCCGGCAATGGCCGCAGGCGTCACCGGGCACCCGTGGTCGATGGAGGAACTGTTTGAGCGGGTGATGCAGAACGTGGAGTGAGGCATACCGAGAGGGAAGGCCCCGCCGGAGAGATTCGGCGGGGTTTTTATTTGCGCCCTATTCAGTCCCCGGTATAATCGACGGCATGGACCTCGCGATCGCAATTCTGAAGTTCATCATGCTCGCGTTCGCACTGCTGCTGACTCCCGTGGTGGTCATCGCAGCAACGCCGTTTGTCTTGCTCTGGCCCCGGCGGAGCGGAGTCTCATGGGGCGATGCAGTGAAGTCGCGCTACTGGCGAGTGGCGAAAACCGCGTGGAAGATCGCGGACATGATCGGCTGGGCAGTCCCCTGACTTACGTCAATTCCGCGCCCCACCCCAGAAACGCGGTCCAATCACAAAAGGGACCACTACCTCATTAAGAGACTTCTTGACGCCTCACCGGATGCCGGGCACAATCATGAGTCGACGGCCCGGTCTGGTTTCCGCGGTTTCAAAGACGACGCACGCCTTTGGCACACAGAGGACGGCCGATGATCACGATGCTCGGCGGAGCACGCTGGGGTTGCAGCGGGCCGACGCGGCGCGAGACGCTGAAGGTCGGCGCCCTGTCGCTTCTCGGCGGGCTGTTCTACACGCCGGCGCTCAAGGCGCTCGAAGAGTCGCCGAGCCGCTACCTCCATACGCCGCGGGCCAAAAGCGTCGTGCTCCTCTACCTGCAAGGGGGCGCGCCGACGCAGGATATGTTCGACCTCAAGCCGACCGCCCCGGCCGACATCCGCGGCGAGTACCGGCCGATCGCCACGACCGCGGCCGGCATCGAAGTCGGCGAACTTCTGCCGCTGACGGCCCAATGGATGCACAAATCGGCGGTCGTCCGCAGCGTCTATCACAACGGCGGCTGCCACAAGAACCTGCCGATGTACACCGGGTTCGACGTCAACCTCCCCGACGAGGAATTCCGCGACAGCGACCCGCCGAGCATGGGGTCGGTCTGCAGTTACCTCGACCGCGACCAGCAGAAGGAACTGCCGACTTACGCCTATCTGCCGTGTCCGCTCGGGTGGGGTGAGGTCCGCAAGAAGGCGGGACCGCACGGCGGTTTTCTCGGGCGGAGATACGATCCGTTCTGCACCGAATGCACGGCGTTCGTCGATCATCCCCCCGACGATATCTGGAATCCGCAGGTCGTCCGCGGCGAGCCGCGCCTCACCGACACCGATCTGCTGGATGGGATCACGCTCGACCGCCTGCAAACCCGCCGTCGGCTCGTCGAGCAGTTCGATGATCAGTTCCGTCAACTGGACGCACGGCGCGATCTGGCGAATTTTCCCCGGCAACAGCGACTGGCGTTCGAGATGCTCACGTCGGCCAAGGTCCGCGAGGCGTTCGACATCAGCCGCGAAGACGACCTGACCCGCGAGCGCTACGGGCGGACGCTGTTCGGCTCGACGACGCTGCTGGCCCGCCGCTTAGTCGAGCGCGGCGTGCGGTTTGTGAACGTGAGCTGGGACAATTTCGCGAAGCGCTACGATGTGAGCAAGGCGGCCTGGGACACGCACGAGCGAAATTTTCCGATGCTCAGCCAGACGCTGCTCCCGAATTTCGACCAGACCTACTCGGCCTTCATCGCCGATCTGGATGCCCGCGGGCTGCTCGACGAGACGCTGGTGGTGACGATGGGAGAAATGGGGCGCACGCCGAAGATCAACGCCAAGGGGGGCCGCGACCACTGGACCCATTGTTACTCGGTGCTGCTGGCCGGTGCGGGGATTCAGGGAGGGACGATCTACGGCGCGTCCGACGAGCACGCGGCGTATATCAAAGATCGGCCCGTGCCTATCCGCGACATCTGCGCGACGATCTACCACCTGTTGGGGATCGACCCGGAAATGCCGGTCTACGACCGCGCACTACGCCCGGTCGCCATCGCCCACGGCGGGACGCCGGTGAGCGAGATATTGGCGTGACAGCGGCGATTGCCGGTGGGCGTGTCGGTGAATTGTGTGAAGCCGAAAGCGGAGAGCGGAACGCCGAGACCAAAAGTGAACCCCAACGGGGTTCCACCCCAACTTTCTCCGTCACTTCCCCGTCCCGCCCCACAATGGCGGAACCAGTTGAGCGTTCCACGCCTGCCACACCGCTTCCAGTTCTTTGACCTTATCGGGCTGCACCTTGGCGAGGTCGCGCGCTTCGCCGATGTCGGCGGCGAGGTTGTAGAGCTTCATCGGCGCCGCGACCCCCGGTTGTCCGTCGTCGGCCGCCGAGTCGTAGCGGACGATCTTCCAGTCGCCGTGGCGGAGCGCCATCTGGTCGCCGAAGCGCCAATAGAGCGTCTCGTGCGGCGTCCCGGCTTTCTTTCCGGAGAGGTAGGGCACCAGATCGACGCCGTCGAGTTTCGCGTCGGCGGGAGCGCCGGCGGCGGCGAGCGCGGTGGGGAGGACGTCGAGCTGGATCAGTGATCTGTCGTAGACCTTGTCGGCCGGCAGCTTCCCTTTCCACTGCACGACGAACGGGACGCGAATTCCCCCTTCGAGCGTCGTCCGTTTCGAGCCCCGCAGCGGGGCGTTGATCGAGCCGTTGATCGTTGTCCCTTTCATCGTCGGGCCGCCGTTGTCGCTGAAGAAAAAGATCAGCGTATTTTCTTCCAATCCGTTCGATCGCAGCGTTTCGAGGACGCGGCCGACGGCGTCGTCCATCGCCGACATCATGGCGGCGTACGTGCGGCGCCGCGTGTCGGAGATCGAGGCGAACTTTTCCAGCCGGCCGCTGGTCGCCTCCATCGGCGTGTGGACGGCATTGAAAGCCAAGTAGAGAAAGAACGCATGCGCCTTGTGATTCTCGATGAAAGCAACGGCTTCGCGCGCGAAGGCGTCGGTCAGGTACTGATGCTCCTCGACCGGCTTGGCGCCGCGGAGAATCGGCGATCCCTTCCCGGAAAAGTAAGGCCGCGCGCCGGCTAGAAAGCCGAACAGCTCGTCGAACCCGCGCTGCGGCGGTTGAAACTGTGGCTCTTCGCCGAGATGCCATTTGCCGACCATTCCCGTGACGTAACCGGCTTTCCGCAAGCGATCGGCGATTGTCGTTTCGGTGAGCGGCAGGCCGATCGGATCTCCGGCCTTGTTCGCGCGGCTCGGGTTGAACTCGTGTCCGAAGCGCTGCTGATACCGCCCCGTGAGCAGTCCCGCGCGGGTCGGGCTGCAATAGGGGCCCGAAACGTAACCGTTCGTGCAGCGCACTCCGTTCCTGGCGAGACTGTCGATGTGCGGCGTGGGAATGTCGCGGCATCCCTGAAAGCCGACGTCGGCGTATCCAAGATCGTCAGCCAGAAGGATCACGATATTGGGCCGGTGACTGACAGGATCGGCGGCACGGCTGCTGGACATCGCCACGCCCGCAATCACCAATGCGAGAATCAATCGAATGCAGTTCTTCATGAGAATCTCCCGAGGCTCAGAAATCGTAATCCGGTCGGCAGCGCCACCGCGATCAGCATTTCGACGCATCCGCGCCGGAGGAAAGTTATCTTAACCGCGGATTTCACGGATGCCGCGGATCAGGATTTACAGGAACGAAGTCCTCTTCTTCATCCGCGGCATCTGTGAAATCCGCAGTTAGCTTCATCGAAACAGTTTGGCGGCGAGGGGCGATTTCTATGTGCACGCCTGCCAAGCGTTGGTCACCCTGCTCGAACGTGACCGCGAACAGTCGGTGCATCCTAAGCCGCGTTCGACTTTTTTGCATCAATGGGACGTGTTATCGTGGTCGTGCCTGAACGATCACCAATCACAACCCGAGGGACGATCATGCCCAACAGACGCGATGTGTTGAAGCAATTCGGCGGGGCGCTTTCCGTGTCGCTTGTTGGATTTGGAGGCGGAGTGGCGGCCGGTGCGGCGCCGTCGCGGATCAAGATCGGGCAGATCGGCGTCGGTCACGCGCACGCCTCGAAGCTCTCGGTCTATCGCAAGTCCCCCGATTACGAAGTCGTGGGAGTCGTCGAGCCCGATCCCGAGCTTCGCAGGCGGGCCGAGTCGCAGGAGCTGTACCGAGATCTGCCGTGGATGACGCAGGAACAGTTGCTCAACGTCCCCGGCTTGCAGGCGGTGCTGGTCGAGACGCGCGTCCGTGATTTGCTGAATGCGGCCGAAGCATGCGTGGCGGCCGGTAAGCACGTCCACATCGACAAGCCGGCGGGGCAGCCGCTCCCCCAGTTCCGCCGGATTCTCGACGACGCGGCCCG
>JAGVKR010000400.1 GCA_020050375.1 Planctomycetales bacterium | reverse complement strand
GCCGAGATCGAAGCGGCGCTGGCGGACCAGGGGAGCTTGGCGCTGGGCGATGCCGCACCGGTCGCGGAATCGGGCGAAAGCCAGTCCGTCGTCAAGGGCGACACCGAGTTGGCAGTCGGGGCGAAAGTCAAAGGCAAGGTGCTCTCCGTCCACGGTGACAGCGTGATTGTCGATCTGGGGACGCGCGCTTCCGGGATTGTCCCGGCGCGCAGCTTCGAGGAAGGAAAACTCCCCGAGGTCGGGACGACGCTCGATCTCGTCGTCGAGAAGGTCGATGCCGCCGAAGGATCGGTCGATCTGCGACTGGCGAAGTCGGGTGTCAGCAAGCCGGCCGGCGACTGGAACGCTGTCGCCGAAGGTCAGATTGTCGACTGCATCGTCACGAAAACAAACAAGGGGGGGCTCGAGGTCAACATCAGCCACCTCCGCGGCTTCATGCCGGCCGGGCAGGTCGATCTCGTGTTCTGCTCGAATCTCGAGCAGTTCGTGGGGCAGAAGTTGCGGGTGAAAGTGCTCGAAGTCAACGCGCAGAAAAAGAATCTCGTCGTCAGTCGGCGGTCGTTTCTCGAAATCGCCGCGGGCGAAGCCCGCGAAGAAGCCTGGAAGCATCTGCAAGTCGGCATGAAGCTTCCGGGGCGGGTCAAGACGGTCAAAGATTACGGTGCCTTCGTCGACGTGGGTGGGGTCGACGGGCTGCTCCACGTCAGCGAAATCTCGTGGAGCCGCATCGGCCATCCGAAAGAAGTCCTCAGCGAAGGGCAAGAGATCGAGGTGGTGATTGTCAGCATCGACCGCGAGAAATCGAAGATCAGCCTGGGAATGAAGCAGCTCCAGGCCAGCCCCTGGCAGAACATCGCCGAGCGGTTTCCTCCCGATTCGATCGTTCATGGGACAGTCACCAAGACGACCGAATTCGGGGCGTTCGTGCAGCTCGAGGCGGGGGTCGAAGGGATGGTGCACATCAGCGAGCTCGAGCATCGCCGCGTGCAGCGCGTGACCGACGTGCTCAAAGTCGGGCAGGAGATTGACGTCAAGGTCTTGTCGGTCGACCCCTCGAAAAAGCGGATCGCGCTCTCGCTCAAAGCGCTGATGTCCCGCCCGGAAGCGGCTCCGAAACAATCCGACGAAGACCTCGCCCCCAGCGGCGGCGCCCTCTATGAGCGCAAGCGCAAAGACCCCCTCAAGGGAGGCGGCACAGGCAGCGGGGGGCTGTTGTTCGGGAATTCGGGGTCGTCGTAGCGCGGGCTGACAGCCAGTGCTACGAGAATGGTGGCACGAGACTCATAGCGATGTTGGGTCCGGCGCGCCGTACGTCTCCTGCGCGGTGCGTGATTTTCCGAGCGTCGAAATACTGGCACAACGGGAGCGCATAGCGGCGCGTCGTTCCCCAGGCCTCGCGCAATTGCGACAGCGTGACGCTCCGGTGGGCCGCGAGCAGGTTACGACAAATCTGGCGCGCCTGGTCGAGGGCGACGGGAGAAAAGAATATCCCCTCTTCGACCTCGACCAGTATTCCCTCTTCGACGCACAAGTCAAGCAGCACGGAAACTGCTTCGGGCGGCTGATCGAGCGCCCCGGCCAGTTCTCGGAGTGTCGGGGGGGCCAGTTTTCCGGCGGTGATCCGCCCGAGCATCGCGGCGCGTGTTGCAATCTGGTTGCGGGTCAACTGCACCTGCATGTTGGCCGGGCCGAAATTTGGACCGACCGCCACGAGCGTGCCGGCCGTCAATAATAGTTCAAAGGCCGCCTCGACCAGGTTGGACGGTCCGAGACGCCGACAGGCCGACAACAACACCGATCGCGGCAGCGCGCGTCGCGGGTGTTGTTGCTGGAGCTCGGCATGCACCCGCTTCAAAACGGCCCCTTTCAGCGATTGCAGGGCATCGGCATGCACAAGCCCAGCCGCCTCGCGCGAACCGATACGGATAAGACGCCGCGTTGTTTCGAGCTGCTCGATCAACGCCGCATAATGGCTTGGGGGAACGCCCACCTTCCACGCGGCGGTCAATGGCGAGGCATCGACCTGATCGCGTTCGGAACAGAACAGCGACAGACGCTCCAATTCGTCCGCGGTGTCAAGCGCCGCTCCGCGCAGCGCGAGGTTTGGGAGTCGCCGCCGAAACTCGATACCGGGGTCGAGCACCACCCCTCCGGCCACGGTCAGGGCCGGCGACGGACGACGCAGGATGAATCGCTGCCCGTACGCGGCGACGATCGGCGTGAGCGTGCGGAGTTCGGCGTACCCTTCTGTGCCAGGCGCCAGCGGCTCTCCCTTGACGATAACCCGCGCCGAGACCTCGCACGTTCCCAGATGCAGGCTCAGCGACATCCGATCGCGGAGCGACACCGGGGCGCTCGACAGACACCTGAGTCGAACGAGCAAACGCCTGGTCGGTTGCAGATATCCGGGATTTGCCAGCTCGTCCCCGCGGTGCAGCTCGGCGACTTTCACTCCGGCCAGATTGATCGCCGTGCGACTCCCCGAGCCACTCTCGTCCACCGGCTGGCCGTGGTTCTGCAAGGCGCGGACGCGCACGAGCCGCTGCGCGGGGAATAACTCCAGCGACTCTCCCACCCGCACTCTCCCACCCAGCACTGAGCCGGTCACGACAGTGCCGTGACCGGGCACCGAAAACACCCGGTCGATCGGCATGCGGAACAGCTCGCCTGGCCTGAGCGGGATCGACTTGCGAGCTGCCGCGACCAGTGCGCTCGTCAGCCGGTCGAAACCTTCGCCCGTTTGCGACGAGACCGGCACGACGGGGCAGCCATCGAGAAACGTGCCGCGCAATCGATCGACGAGCTCGGCCTCGACGAGCGCCACAAAATCGGCATCGACTGTGTCGATCTTGGTGATTGCGACGACCCCGCCCGAGACCCCGAGCAGATCCATGATTTCAAGATGCTCGATCGTCTGTGGCATCAGGCCGTCGTCGGCCGCGACGACCAAAAGTGCCAGATTGACGCCAGTGGCCCCGGCGACCATATTTCTTACAAACCGCTCGTGGCCAGGGACGTCGACGATGCCGAAGCGGAACTCGGCGGCCTCCCAATGTGCGAACCCCAGGTCGATCGAGATGCCCCGCGCCTTTTCTTCGGGGAGACGATCGGTGTCGATGCCGGTCAGGCGGCGGACGAGGCTGGTCTTGCCATGATCGATGTGGCCGGCGGTCCCGACGATGACGTGCCGCCGGCTTTCGTCGGTCGTCATCGGTCGGTTACGTCCAGTGCAGCTCGTGCTGCCGCATCACCTGCGTGAGCCCCGGCTTGGCGGAGCCGTCGCGGCGAATGAGCCCCGCATGCGGAAAACGGTGCGGTTGGGCATCGGAAAGATGATTCCAGAACACAGCGACGACCGACGGCTTGGCCAAGAGCAAAGGCAGGTAATCATCGATCCATTCCGCCTGCGCCGTTTCGTCGAGGGGCTTCTTCCAGAAGCGCGGGTCGACTTCGAGATCGGTCGTGACCTGCTCGTCGGCGGTTGTTCCGGAAGGAAATGCCAGGGTGATCTGGAGCGGCAACCCCAATACGGTCCATTGGTCGATGAGCCGCGAAAAATCGAGCAGATCGCGCGACGGGCTGCCCGAGGGAGAGTAACCGACCCCGATTTCCAGATTGATCGCGGCGAGCTCCATGCCCGCTCGGATCAAGGCGTCGGCGAAATGCATCGGCGAGAGCTTGTGCTGCCCGCGCGCCTGGTATTCGCCCCACGGCTGATCGATGCGGATCAGAAACTGCCCCTCCGGGTCGACCTGCCGTGCGACCTCGAGCGCTTTGGCGACGAGCGTCAGGCGATTCTCTTCACTCAATGCGAGCGCTCCGCCGGCGTTGGCGCGGGCCGCCACCTCCCAGATGCGGACTTTGCCCACGTAGCGCGAGATCACCGTCTCGATGAAGTCGCAAACAAAGCTCTGCAGGTTCCAGTAGTCGTTCTGCCACTGCGCGAGCCAACCCGGCAGACCGCCGGAAGAAAGATCGATCAGCGGTCCGCCGCGGATCAACAGATTATTGGCGAGCGCCCATTCGACCTGCGTGTCGTAGGTTTCCCAGCGATAATCTCCTTCGACCGGTTCGATGTACCGCCATTGGAGGGGGATCGCTGCGCCATTGAACGCTTTGAGAAACTGCTCCTGCTGAGGCGGGGCGAGCAGGCTGTCGCCGAGGCTGCAACCCAGAATCGTGGGAAGCTGCGGATACTGCCGGTGCCGCATCTCCAGCCGCTGGTCCGAGTACGACCGGACCAGCGCTTCGGCCGCATGGAATTCGGCGACGATCGCCCGCTGGGCAATTTCGGACGCGGCGGCCGGTTCGTCCTGAGCGGCGACGGCCTGTGCCAACAGTCGATGGGCTTCGCGATGCCGGTCGGAAAACTCCGTCGGAATCGACATCCCGGCCGAGTGCCAGAAGGCCAGTTGGTTGCGAACCTGCACGATCTTGCCGCGGGCCAGCTCGACCGCCAACACGTAGGGCTCGTCCCGTTCGGGGAGCGACGCGGTGGTGACCATCGGGCGACCGAAGCCGGGGACCGGCCAGACCACCGTCAGCTTGCCGCTGTCGGGGCTTTGCCGCCGACAGACGAGCATCGTTCCATCCAACTCGATGCGAGTCGGCCAGGCCGCCTGGTCGACGCCGCTGATGAATGCGCGGTGGACCTCCGGCCAGTCCGACAGCAGCTCGACCGGATGCACGAGGAACCGCATCACTCCCATTTTGTTTTCCTGAGCGGCTCCTGATTGACGAAGTAGCGTTACGCTCGAACGGTCTTTTCCGCTGTTCGGCGTGGTTTGGGAAGTGTCGTGAAAAACACCGGCGGCCGTCCGGCTCGCAGTATTCTAGTGCCCGCGGGAAACCCGATTCAAGCCGGCCGATTACAATGTCGGCCCGATGCTCCACGGCGCGAACTCGTCGTCGCCGACTCCTTGTGCCTCGCTCTTCGTCTGTTCGCCCCCTGCAACCGCAACGATTTTCTCGAAAATCTCTCGTCCCAGCTCCTCGACCGGGGTTCCGTCGAGGATCACTCCCGCGTTGATATCCATGTCGTCGACCATTCGTTCGTACATCGGCGTGTTGGTGGCGATCTTGATCGATGGCACCGGCTTGCACCCGAAACAGCTCCCGCGCCCCGTCGTGAAAACCACGATATTGCACCCGCCGGCCACCAGCCCTGTCACCGAGACCGGGTCGTAGCCAGGGGTGTCCATGATCACAAATCCCTTCGAGCGGATCGGCTCGGCAAACTTGTAGACTTCGCGCAAGGCGGTCGTCCCCCCTTTGGCGATCGCCCCGAGCGATTTCTCGTAGATCGTCGTCAGGCCCCCTTTCTTGTTGCCGACCGACGGATTGTTGTTGATCTCGGCCCCGAACATGCTGGTGTAGTGCTCCCACCATTTGATCCGCTCAATCAGCTTCTCGCCGATTTCGCGCGTCACGGCTCTTCGGGTGAGCGTGTGCTCGCCGCCATAGATTTCGGGCGTCTCGGCAAGGACCGATGTTCCGCCGTTAGCGATCAGCAGGTCACTGGCGAAGCCCAGCGCAGGATTGGCCGTCACACCGCTGTTGCCGTCGCTCCCGCCGCAGTTCGTTCCCAGAATCAGCTCCGACACGGGGATCGGCTCGCGGCGCACCTTGTTGACTTCGGGGAGCATCTCTTTGAGCGTCGCGACGCCCTGCTCGACCGTCTTGCGGATCCCTCCCACATCCTGCATGTTGAGGATCAATGGCAGCTCGGGTTTCTTGCGACCCGGCATGTCGATCTGGACGAGATGTTCACTCTCGGCCAGGAACGACGCCTGCCCCGTCTCGCACCCCAGCCCCACGAGGAGGTACGCCGCGATATTGACGTGCCGGGCGAATCCCGCCAGCGTGCGATTGAGCTGCTGATGATCTTCGCCGCCATACTGCATCGCGCAACCGTGCTTGTGCACGAGCGGCACGACGCCGTCGACGTTCGGGTAGTCGTCGAGCAATTCGCGACTGAAGGCCTGCGCGATCAGCCGCGATGTGTACGCCGAGCAGTTGACGGTCGAAATCACGGCGATGTAATTGCGAGTTGCAGCGCGGCCGTCGTGCCGGCGGTACCCCTGGAACGTTCGGCCCGAAGCCGGTTTCGGATCAGGAGGGATTTCCGAGGCATACGCATAATCGAGCGTCAGCGCCCCGGCTTCGACGTTGTGCGTGTGGACCCACGTTCCCGGCGCGATATCGGTCGAGGCGAAACCGATCGTCTGGCCAAATTTTTTCACCGGGGCTCCGCGCGGAATGGCCCGCGTGGCCATCTTGTGCCCCAGGTCGATCGGCTGTTTGGCCGCCACGACGTGCCCGTTGATCGGGGCTTCCGTTCCCAAGGGAGCGTTCCGTGCGGCCACGACAATGTTGTCGTCGGCATGCAAATAGATGAACGTGGGCGACAGACCCTTCACGGCAGGCATGACACAACCCCTCCAGCACGCGGTGCGAACTTCAAAAACGCACCTTACCGCGCGGGGGGATAACCTGCAATTGCTGGCGTTCGGCTCGTGCACAGGCCCAAACCGCAAGCGCCGGGGACGTGCGGATCAACGCGCTTTGGGACTTGCCATTTGGACTTGATCAGTTCCGGACGGCCCCAGACGCCGATGCGCCCGTCGGCTCGAGATGCGTGTAGTAGCCTTCCGGCGGCGCCACACTGGGCAATCGGCGGCCAGTGTCGGAAAGAAAACGAGAGCGGGCCAGGCCCCAGCGCTGCATGCGAAATCGCACTGCCGTCCATAATACCCCGAATCCGTAGATGATGCTCCGCCGCAGGTTGATCGACGAGGCTTCTTCGAAATACTTCGCGGGGCACGAAATCTCGCCGATGCTGAACCCGAAATACATTGCCTGTGCCAGCATCTCGTTGTCGAAGAGAAAATCGTCGGAGTTTTCGAGCAGCGGCAACGTTTCGAGCACCCTCCGCGAGAAGGCGCGGTATCCGGTGTGGTATTCCGACAGTTTGTGCCGCTGGAGGAGATTCTGCGTCGCCGTCAGGAAACGATTCGACAGATATTTGTAGAGCGGCATGCCGCCACTCAAGGCTCCCACGCCGAGAATCCGCGACCCGAGGGCCACGTCGAACTGATCGGAAGCGATCATTGCGGCCATCGCCCGCACCAGTCGAGGGGTGTACTGGTAGTCGGGGTGCAGCATGATGACGATGTCGGCCCCCAGCTTGAGGGCTTCGTTGTAGCACGTCTTCTGG
>JAGVKR010000611.1 GCA_020050375.1 Planctomycetales bacterium | reverse complement strand
CGGCGCGATCTGCTGCGTGATCCCCCCGGTCGCCCGGCCGATGCCGACGGTTCCGTTGAGATAAAACTCATTGGCCATCCCGAACGGCTCGTAGAGCGAGGGCATCACGCCGAATGTCGCCCCGCGGAGCGCGCCCATAAAACCTTCGCGGAACAGGAACGGAAACACGAGAACGCTGTGCGGGAATCTCTCGGCAAGTTTCCGCAGAAATCGCAGGCCCGTCAGTCCTTCGTCGCCGGGAATGGGAAAGAACAGAAAGCGGGCCTCGCCGCCGCGATCGAGAAACATCTCGGCTGCGCGGCAGGCGACGTCGTATCCCTTTTGGCGCGAATCGTCGCGGCCGGCCATCACGAACCAGGGGGCCTCATTCTGTTTGAAGCGTCCGACGTCTCCCCACAGCGGTTTGTCGGCTGCCGGTTTGAGCGCAGAGAGGGCCGTCAGAAACGACTGGCGATGCTCGGCCTTCCACGCCGCGAGCGGGCCGAAATTGCCTGTTTCCGATTCGGCAAACGATTGCGGATCGACGGCCAGATCGACGAAGGGACCATTGTCGATTCCGACGAGCCTCGGCTTGAGGATCAATTGCAGTTGCGGAGCCATGACGTGCGTTTGCAAAACGTCTTCGCTCAGGTCGTGGGCGAACTGCTCTGAAACCGTGAAGATGGGGAGTTCGGTCAACTTCAAAGCCCGTTGCAGGACAGTGCTCCCCGGACAAGCCTGCGGATTGAACCCCAGGGCCGACAGGTAATCGTCGTCGACGGTTGCGTCGTAGCTGTTGTGGAGCGTGACGAAGGCCCGATGCCGTCCGGGGGCGTCGGACATCGCCAGCACAGCGGTCGCCGCTTCCCAATCCTGCAGGAGAAGCGTCCAGCGTTTGCCGGGGTTGATCACGGGGAGCGCCCGCGGGACCGCCGCACCGAACAACAGCGCGTCGCGAACCAGATCGCCTCCGTCGACATCGTAGGGGTGCCGGCGGCCGGCGAAGTAACGGCGATCTTCGGGAAGGAGAAAATAGTACGGCAGCTTGTCGTCGTGGCGATAGGCGTGAAAGACGACGGTTCGCCCTTCGAAGGGAACGCCGAAGGTCCCCTCGTGACTGCGGCCGAGCGCCGCCATTTTTTCGATGCCGTGATGAAACGGCGTCAGCACGATCGTGTCGAGATGCGACGTGGCCTGCACCCGCGCCGGCAGCCGGGCCATCACGGCGGCAATTCCACCGCAGGGGGCGAACGGCGTTTCATACGAGACGAAGGCGATGTTCACGATGATCGGCCCGTGACGGGAAGAACGAGAGATGGAGAGAAAGAGAGACGGAGAGAAACGGATGGATGACGAGAAACGCAAGTGACGTGCATTCTCTCCGTCTGCGCCCGCCCGAGCGCCGCGCGGCGGCCGATACTACCGCTCGTCAATCGCCACGTACGCCCGCTCTTCCGGCCCGGTGTAGTTGCTCGAAGGGCGGATGATCTTGTTGTCCTGCCATTGCTCGAGGACGTGGGCGCACCAGCCGGCGATGCGACTGGCGGCGAAGACGCAGGTGAACAGCTCGCCCGGGATCCCCATGTAGTGCTGCAGGCTGGCCGAGTAGAAATCGACGTTGCAGTTCTTCTGGATCGCTTCTTTCACCTGGCCTTCGAGCTCGGCCGAGATGTCGTACCATTTCGGCTCCCCCTTCTCGATTCCCAGGCGGCGCGACAGCTCTTTCAGGTGCCGGGCGCGCGGGTCTTCTACCTGATAGACCGCGTGACCAAAGCCCATGAACTTCCCTTTGCGGGCCTTCACCGACTCGACGTACGCCGTCACGTTGCCGACGTCGCCGATTTCCATCAGCGTGCGGATGACTTCGGTATTGGCGCCGCCGTGCAGGGGCCCCTTGAGCGCACTGATCGCGCCCGCAATCACCGAATACCAGTCGGAGAGGGTCGCGCTGATCACCCGCGCCGCGAATGTGCTGGCGTTGAAGCCATGCTCGGCATGGAGAATCAGAATCAGGTCCATGGCGCGCGTCTCGTCGGCGCTGGGGACCCGGCCGTTCAGCAGATACATGAAATTGGCCGAATGACCGAGATCCAATTTGGGCTCGAGCGGCTCGGCTCCCTGGCGCAGCCGATGGATGGCCGCGACAATCGTCGACATCATCCCGATCAGACGCAGCGCGACTTGCGACTGAGCTTCGGGCGACGTCTCTTCGGCCTGCAGATCGTAGATCCCTGCGACTGAAATTGCTGAACGGAGCGCCGACATGGGGACGACGTCGGGCGGCAGCGATTTGAGAAAGGCGAGGACTTCGACCGGCAGCCGACGGTATTGAGCCAGCTCGCGGTTGAACGCGGTCAACTGTGAACGGGTGGGAAGCTCGCCCTTGAGCAGCAGATAGCAAACTTCCTCGAAGGTGCTGCGCTCGGCCAATTCGTGAATGTCGTAGCCGCGATAGATTAGCCGGCCTTCCTGCCCGTCGACCTCGCAGACGGCGCTATCCGCGGCGATAACGCCCTTGAGTCCTTTGTTGGGGGTCGACACCGGATACCCTTTCGCAACAGTTGTGGTCATGGGAGCTGTGATCATGCAGGTGAATCATCTCTGTCACCGTGCAGCAGGGATCGGCGACCCCATTGCGCACGCTCGTATTGCGAAGTTCGCGTTCGGAACAGAACACGCGTGCCCGCGGAAACGGCTCGCGCCAACCCAGTATAGCACGGTGGACGCGATGTTCAACATCCGGGTGAACGCCGAGCGTCGCCCGCACTTCGCCGGATTTTTACGAATTCGAAAGGCGTCGCGGGGGCAGGGGCAAGTCGGGGGGAATGAAGCTGCTGAAGATGGAGAGACAGAGAGAATGAGAGATGGAGAGAGACGAAGGGACTTGAGCTAATTATTCTCTCGTTCTCTCCGTCTCCCCCTCTCTCTGTCTCTCCGTCTCTCCATCTTCCCACATGCCGAGGCCTCGCTCCCACTCACTCACCATTCACTCCTGACACGAAGGGCGTGCAGCGCACAGCGCCGTCGGCGGAGATCGCGACCGAGACCGCCCCGGACTCGGCGGTCGAGAGCACAGTTGCCTGCGGGCCGTAAATCGAGCGCAACGACTGAAGAGGATCATTGCGTCCGCCGCTGACCACGACAATCTGTGCACCCGACCACGCCGCCAGCCTGGGCGTGTTGGCATCGAGGCTGCCGTGGTGCGGTGCGAGCAGCACGT
>JAGVKR010000250.1 GCA_020050375.1 Planctomycetales bacterium | reverse complement strand
TCGCGGTCGTCAGATCGAGCAGCGTGCGGCCAGCCGCCTCGAAGCCGACGTGCTGGAGAGCGGCGATGGCCTCCATCCGGAGCGTGACTGGTGCCGTGGAGTTTTGCGACAGGGCGACGGCATCATCGACCAGAATTTTGAGCGCGGCCCGCACTCCTTCTTCCCGCTCTTCGATGCGATCGAGCGTGGCCGAGAGAGATTCGCCGCGGCGTGACAGCCCCTGCCCCAACCCGTTCCATCCGGCGAGCACGATCGACTGCACGCGGAATTTTACCTCGCGGCGGTCGCGCTCGCGGTACGTGAGCAGCGCCGCCAGAACCGGGCCGATCTCTGCCGGATTGCGCCGCGCGCCAATCACTTCGGCCAGTTCTCGAACGACGGGGACATGCTGTTCGCCGCCAGCCGTGTTGCCGTCGAGGAACTGACTGATGATTCCGCCGAAGACCAGCTCCGGACGATCCCCGAGCGACGTCCAGAGGGCGCGGCGCCACCATTCGTCCCCCGAGCCGATCAGTGCCGCGCGGGCCAGCACCGAATCTTTTTGAGGCGAATCGGGGAGTTCGCCTAGCGCCAGCACTCGTCGAAATTCGAGACCCTTTCCCGCCGACGTCGTATTGACGGGAATGCCGAGCAACGCCAACGCGAGGGGCGAATCGGCCGGCAGGTCGCGGGTCTTTAAGCGGCGATCTAGAAGCGGCAAGGCGAGCTCGCCGACCCCCGGCTGAAACATCGACTGCCGCCCGTCTTGAGGGGGGAGCAACAGGGCCTTGTCGAGCACGTCGTCAGTCAGCGCGCCGAGGCCTTCCAGCGCCTGGAGTGCGTGGAGCGTCCGCCGGTCTCGATGCGGCGGTTTGGCGGGAGCATTCACGAGCGCTTCCAGAAATGGCACTGCCGATCGATCCTGCCGCTCGAAGAGCAACCGCGCCGCCGTGTCGCGATACCAGCCTTCGGGATGATCGAGGAGCGGGACGAGCTCGGCCATCGTCGCGCGCGACAACTCGGCCCGGGCCGCTCGCGGAGCCGCTTCGTCGCCCGCTTTCACGATTCGGTAGATCCGCCCGCGATCGTTGCCGAGCCAGGCGTCGGGGCGGTCTTTCAATTCCGCCGGCACCCATTCGGGGTGCTCGATCACGGCGCGATACATGTCGACAACGTACAGCGCCCCATCGGGACCGTTGGCCAGGTCGACCGGCCGGAACCATTCGTCCGGCGAGGCGAGGAAATCCCGATCAGGGTCTTCCGGGCTGCCGTAGAGGGCTGCGACGCTCTCGCCCGCCGCGTCGGCGCGGCCGCGACGGACCGTTTCGTGATGGACAAGATTCCCCGTTGGCTCGCAGACGAACACGTGCCGTAGCGAATCTTTGAAGAGGTCGTTGCCGCGATACATCAGCACGCCGCACGCCGCCGTGAACTGTCCGGCATGCAACGTTGAGGTCGTCCACGCCTTGCTCAGGGGATGGACTCGCGAAAGCTCGGCCGGAGCGCAGACATCATGCACCACTTCGCGCACGGCCAGATACGGATTGCGTTTCGTGTAACGGTCTTCGAGGATCACCTGCCGGCAGGGGTGGCGATTGTCGCAGATGAAGCGGTTGCCGAAATCGTCGAACGTCATCCCGAACTGGCCGTTGCCGGCGACCGCTTCGCACTCCCCCGTGTGCGGGTTGAACCGAAAATCCTTGCCGCTGATCGAGACGGGGGGATATTTCTTTCCCCACTTCTCTTCGCTGGCGACGATCGTCCCACCGCGCAGGCCGTTGGCGACATAGATGTGATTGTCGAGGGCGAACGTGGGATGGTTGGCCCGAAGCTGCGGGTTCTCCTGGACGAAGCCTTGAAACCATGTTTCGCGCACGTCGGCCTTGTGGTCGCCGTCGGTGTCTTTGAAGTAGGCGATCTCACCGGCGAGCGTGACGATCACGCCGCCCTTCCACGGCTGCACGCCGGTGGCGAAGAGCAGCTTGTCGGCAAACACATGCGCCGTCTCGTAGCGACCGTCGTGGTCGCGGTCCTCCATGAGTTTGATTTGCGAGAGGGGAGGCTCCCCCGGCTTGGGCCCGGTGGGGTAGTCGCGCATCTCGACGACGTACATCCGCCCATCTTCGTCGAAGGCGATCGAGACCGGATCGACCACCTCCGGCTCGGCGGCGACCAGCTCGATCTTCATTCCGGGGGCGATCTGAAAGTGCCGGAGTGAATCCTCGGGGGAGAGCGGGCTTTTCACCGCCGGCGGCGGATCGGCCGCGCGGTTCTCGACCAGGAACGCGCCCGGCAGGAAGATCAGTCCCGCCAGCAGCGCGCCGCCCATCGAACGCAACGAACGGCGTCTCACTCGATCCAGCACGATCATCGGCTCCCCTTGATGACGAACGGGCGCTGCGCCGAGACCCGTCGCGCAGTCGCCTCGTCGCATTGCAACGATCATAAACCAACGAGCTAACGTCACTCGATCGTTACGCGAACAATTCCCCGATCGGCTCACCCCACGGCACAAGTGCGTAGGGACGGCCCAGCGAATCATGCACTTCCAGTGTGTGAGAGATGCCGAGCGCTTCGTAAATCGTCGCCACGATCTCGGCCGGCAGCACCGGTTTGTCCGCCGGCAGCGCGCCGGTTTTGTCGCTCGCCCCATAGACAAAGCCCGGCTTGATCCCCCCGCCGGCCAGCATCAGCCCATAGCAGAAATTCCAGTGATCTCTGCCCGCGTTGCCGTTGATCCGGGGCGTTCGTCCGAATTCTCCCATGACGATCACGAGCGTCCGTTCGAGCATCCCGCGCTCGACCAGATCGGCGAGCAGGCTGGAGACGGCCATGTCGACTTGCGGCAGAAGCTCTCCCTTGAGCCGCTTGAAGTTGTTGCCGTGCGTGTCCCAAGTGGCATTGGCGTCGGGAGCCCAGGCGATCGAGACTACCCGCGTCCCGGCTTCGATCAGCCGGCGCGCCAGCAGCACGCTCTGGCCGTAGATGTTTCGACCGTAGGAGTCCCGGATCGGGTCAGGCTCGCGCTGCAACTGAAACGCCTGCTGCGTCGCCTCGGAGCTGAGCAGGCGGAAAGCCCGCTCCTGAAAGCCATCCATCCCCGTCAGGCCGCGCGAGCGACGTTCGGCGAACTGCTCGTCGACGACGGCATGCAGCGAGCGACGCCGCTCAAGCCGCTCGCTGCCGACGTCCGCTTGCAGCGCAATTTCGGGAATCGAGAAGCCGGGTGAGTTCGGGTCGGTCAGGACGAACAAGGGGTCGAGCGCTTTTCCGAGGATCCCGCCAAAAAAACCGGGTTGCGGCGGACCGCCCCGCCCTTCGGCCGTGATGTAGGGGAGCGAGACGAACGGGACGATCGGCCGCCGCGGGGGACGCACCATCCCCGTGACCGACCCGATGGCCGGATAGTCGTGCGGCGCGGTGCCGATGGCGACGTTCGCGTCGCCGCGGTCGTGTCCGGTCAACGACGTATACACGGCAGCGGCATGGGCGTTGTTCACGCTGTGGTGCGCGGACCGAATCAGCGTCGCGCGGTGCATGTGCTGAGCCAGCCGCGGAAGGTGTTCCGAGAATTGGACGCCGGGGAGCGACGAGTCGATCGGCTGGAACTCGCCGCGGATCTCGACCGGCGCCTCGGGCTTCATATCCCACATGTCCAGATGGCTCGGACCGCCGTCGAGAAACACGAGGATGCACGAGTCGGCGCGCGGGGTGCTTCCGTCGGCGCGGCGGACCGAATCCGCCTGTAGCAGCCGCGGCAGTGTCACAC
>JAGVKR010000773.1 GCA_020050375.1 Planctomycetales bacterium | reverse complement strand
GCCGCAGGTGTTGTCGCATAACGAAGATCCCGACTTCGGCGCGCCGGTCGCGTCCACCGAATGGACGGTGATTTTGCCGGACGACATTGATGCCGCGCGAGTCGATGACCCGGGCCGCAGCAACCTCGCTGCCAGTGCCGAGGGGGCCGAGCAGTTGATCGCCACGTATCAGGAAATGTTGAGTCTGGTTTCGGTCGCGGCAGAGGCCAAAAGCCGGAACAACCTCCGGCAATACGGACGAGCCGCAAACAACCTGAAGCAAATGGGGCGCGCCATCGTTCAAGACAGCAGTGGCAGCATGCTGCCCACCACGATCGACGAACGCCAATCGCGCCAATTGGCCGAGCTTCAGCAGAAATGGCTCGCCGCGCAGCGCGAAATTGAAGTGCTGAAGGAGGGCCGCAATGCCTCGTCGAACGAAACAGTGCCCGAAAACGGGATAATCACCCGGCAAGACCTGCAGCGCGAGGTGATCACGAACAATACCATCGATTTTGTGCCGGAGTCCAAATCAGGTGAAACCGACGATCTCCGAATTGAGCTCGACGCCTCCGAGAGCGACAAGAAGGCGGCGGCCGGCAAACCTGCCTCCAATGCGGCAGCCCGCAGAAAATTCGCCAAGAATCGCGCCGAGCTCAAAGGAGAGACCGCCGAGCAATCGATCAATCTGAACGGCGTCCTTGCCCAACAGCAGCAGCGATCCATTCCCGAAGAGTCCGCGCGTCCAACACGCCCGCTGTTGAAACCCTTCCTGCGCATGGACGGGCAGCCCGTTCAACAACCGGCAGACAGTGATGCCGACGAAGTTCTGGATTTCTTCGAAGACGAGCGTTACTCCAAAGTTCCGATCGTCGACCAGAGTCACGACGAATCACGCCGGGCGCGCGACGGGCAAAAACGGGAGGCGATTCGTCCCAACCGGCGCGCGGGCCGCAAGAGGGCCGGTGTCCCGATTCAGAGCAAGCCGACCTTCATCGGAGAATTGTTCGCGCAGCAGGAAGGCTTCGACATCGTGGGGCGTGCCGACTTGGGAGCGAAACGGGACGTTGACCGCGACGGCGATGGAGTCGCCGCCTGGACGCAACCGGGCGGCCTGTCGCTCGAGATTGCCATCCCCCAGGCCGGGCAAAAGCTGACGTTCTCGAAACCGGGGGGCGACGCGCGATTGGCACTTGGCCTGCGGCCGCGGGCGTCGCAGGAAGCAGGACTGGGACTCGTCTGGACCGTCGTCTGGCTGATCGTCGCGCTGGGGTTGATCGCCGCTCTCGGGCGCCACGACGCTCCACTGGTTCTTCAGCGGCGCTTGCCGCTCGGTCTCACAATTGTGGGACTGCTGTGGTATTTCCTGCTCCCGGCCGCGGCCCTCGGGTTCGTGCTGTTCGTTCTCGGGCTGGGGGGATTGGCCTGGCAGTACCGCCGGGCGTAGGCGCGAGTGCGGAATGGGGAATTCGGAGTGCGGAGTTGGCGCATTCAGTCCATCTGTCCACGTCATGCTGGCTTACGATTTCTTCAGCGCGGATTTCTCTCGATCGAAGCTCTTCCGATAAAATTGGGCGACCGGAATCTGATAGGGCCCGTGGCAGGGGCCCGGCGATCTTCCTTTCGGATTATGCCATAGCGCATTGTGCAAGTGGGACTTCGGGCAAAATACTCCGCCCGATTGTGAATGCGACGATTGGTCCTTCCTCGACGAAATTCCGTAATATGCCATATTTGCGTCAAGCGTGACCTATGCTGATCTTAGGGAAAGTGCGCGAAGCAGTGTCGATTTGCCTTCACAGCCCTCCACCGATAGGGGGGAAGGGGTCTAAAATACGTTGATGTTCGTCTGACGGCGGCCAGCAGGCGAATATCGGGAAAGTCTCTTCGGCAATTGAGGAGAGGGCCGCCGTCGGCACGATCTGCACGAAGCAGTGAGGCGCCGGCGACGAACACAAGAACGGGAGTTATGGAAAAACGTTGGATCTGGCCGTTCGAGTTGGAAGAGCAGATCGGCGCCGGCGCAATGGGGGTCGTGTATCGCGCCCGATTCGTCAAAAACGACCGGCGCGTCGCGCTCAAGCTGTTGCCCTCCGACGTGGCCGCGAACGGGACGCTCTCCGCGCGGTTTCAGCGCGAGATGGAGTTGCTCAAAGACCTGCGGCACCCGCACATCGTGCATTGCTTCGGAGGCACGTGCGAGGGAGATCATCAGTTCTACGCGATGGAGCTGATTCCGGGAGGAACGCTCGCTTCGCTCATCGAAGAGCAGGGACGCCTCCCCTGGCGGCAGGCGGTTGATTTCGGCCTGCAGATCTGCGCGGCGCTGGAGTATGCCCATGACCGGCAGATCATCCATCGCGATCTGAAACCGGGCAATCTGCTGGTCACCCAATCGGGAAAGCTGAAGCTCAGCGATTTCGGGCTGGCGCAGATGGCGTCGGAAACCAGGCTGACCGCGGCCGGCAAAACGGTCGGCTCTCTGCACTACATGGCGCCCGAGCAGATTCAGGGAAAGCCGCCGCTCTCAAACCGCACCGATCTGTACGCATTGGGTTGCGTCCTCTACGAAATGCTCACCGGCCACCCTCCGTTTCAGGGGGAGGCCATGGCCGAAATCCTCCAGCAACACGTCCGCGAGACGCCGCAACCGATCTCCGGCATCGCCTTCGATTGCCCGCCGCAACTCGAAGCGCTGGTCGGCGAGCTTCTGGCAAAAGACCCGGCGAATCGGCCGAAGAGCGCCCAGTCGGTCTCGCGCCGCCTGCGGGAAATCGACCAGGGGGTCACGATCAAGCTGCCGCGGTTCGACCGCAACCGTCCGATTTCCGCCGGGGTCGGAACAGAAACGGTGTCGGTCGAATCGATGCCTCCCTCGCAGCGTACGAGTCATCGCTGGCCGATTCTCGGGCTGGTCGTCGCCGGTGCGGCCGCTGGCTGGATGGCAGCCTCCATGAGCACCGTGCCACAATCATCCACCGAACCACCGGCGGCGCTGGTCGCCGCCCTGCAGGATTCGACCCCGAAAGTGCGTGCTCTGGCAGCTCAGGCCTTGGGAGAAATCGGCCCGGACGAAATGGTGGCGGTGCCAGCCTTGATCCGGCAGCTTTCCGACGACAGCCCTGTCGTGCGCCTTGAGGTCGTTCGGGCGCTGGGGAAAGCTCACGTGAATAACGATGTCATTCTGGCGCTCGCAAAAACCAATC